>DPZW01000177.1 GCA_003536545.1 Rhodospirillaceae bacterium | reverse complement strand
ATCATGCGAACAGGAAGACCGGGTGAATGAACTGCTTCGTGCAGCTTATGCGCCGCGAGTGGTTTCAAGGCACGGCACAACCAGCATTTCAAACAACACGGGCGATTATTATGAGTTGCCCACGCAAAATTATAACCGGATCATTTTGCAAATGAGGGAGGACGAGCGTGATGCCATGGGGCTTGCGAAAGAACGCGGGATTACAAAGTTTCGGATGCCTGCACTGCCTGGACCGTGATGCGCAAGTAAAAATCAGGCGGCCAATGTTTTATCATTTGCGGGGGCGGGGACGGCCTCTGTGCGTGGGATAAATTTATCCATCCATTTAAACAGGAAGGGATTAATGCCAATCGATAAAATCGCGCCCGCCAAAACCATATTATAATGTTGTTCCAGCATCAGGCCGTTCATCAAGGCCATGCCTGCAAGGATGAATGAGAATTCACCGATCTGGGCCAGGCTGATGGCAACGGTCCAGCTGGCTTCGCGAGTTTGCCGGAAGATGCGAGTGATAACAAGCGCGGCGGCAACTTTACCAACAATAATAATCAACAGCGTCGCAAAAACCAGAACAGGCTGTTCCAGCAGGATGCGCGGATTAAATAACATGCCAACCGATACAAAAAACAGCACCGCAAAAGTGTTCCGAAGCGGTTCAGATTGCTCAGCAGACCGGTGGCCGATTTCACTTTCATTTAAAATCATGCCAGCCAGGAATGCCCCCAGGGCGAATGAGGCATCAAACACGGAATAGGCAACATAAGATAAGCCCAGGGCAATTGCGAGAATGGCCAGCGATGACAATTCGCGCGATTTGGTTTTGGCAACCAGTACCAGCATCCCGGGCAAAACGCGGCGGCCAATAAAAATCATTAGGACTGCAAAGATACCAATCTTCAGCAGCACACTGCCCAGTGAAGCAAAAATAAATGTACTGCTGATTTCCTGTTCATATAAAATAATATCTGCCAGAACCGGCATGAAGACGATAGCAAGTACCATGGCCAGATCTTCAACAATCAGCCAACCCACTGCAATTTTTCCGGCAGGGGTATCAATGCTATGCCGGTGTTCCAACGCGCGCAGCAAAACCACGGTACTGGCAACCGATAATGTCAGGCCAAAAATAAAACCGTTGATCCAGGGAAAGCCCAGCGCGCGAATAACCACTGCACCAATCAATGTGGCCGCCAGCATTTGGAATAACGCACCGGGCAGGGCAATTTTACGAACATTAATCAGATCTTTGAGTGAAAAGTGCAGGCCAACGCCAAACATCAGCAGGATAATACCAATTTCAGCCAGCTGCTTGGCCAAATGGGCATCAGCAATAAAGCCAGGCGTGTGCGGACCCAGCAACATGCCTGCAACCAGATAGCCAAGAATTGTAGGAAGTTTCAATTTGCGGGCGATAAAGCCACAAATAAACGCGCCGACGATACTGAGCGCGATGGTGCGGATAAGCTCATATTCTTCCATGCGATTCACTTTAAGGATTGGGGGGTAAAAGGCAATCATGTGCTTTCATTTCCACATAAATTTCTGCTAAATAGCGCGATGACTCAGGTAATTACGCGCTTTGCACCTTCTCCCACTGGCATGCTGCATGTCGGCTCTGTCCGGACGGCTTTGGTCTGCTGGCTCTTTGCCCGGAACCAGGGTGGCAAGTTTATCCTGCGCATTGATGATACGGATCTGGAACGTAGCAAGCAGGAATATACGGATGCGATTATCTCAGATCTGACCTGGCTAGGCCTTGAATGGGACAGGTTGGAATATCAGTCCAAACGGACAGAGCGTTATGACGCTGTCATTGCCGAGATGCTGGCCAAAGGTGATTTGTACCCGTGCTATGAAACGCCGACAGAGCTGGATTTAAAACGTAAATCTTTGATTGGGCAGGGCAAACCACCGATTTATGACCGTGCCGCATTGCGCATGACAGATGGGGACCGCGCGAAATATGAGGCCGAAGGCCGCAAGCCGCACCTGCGTTTCAAAATGCGCGACAGTGATATTCATTGGAAAGATCATGTGCGCGGTGATGTGCATTTTGCTGTGAGCCAGATTTCGGATCCGGTTGTGGTGCGCGAAGATGGCCGTCCGTTATACCATTTGTGTAGCGTGATTGATGATGTGGATTTTGGCGCAACGCATATTGTGCGTGGCGAAGATCATGTGACGAATACCGCATGCCATGTGCATATGTTTATGGCATTGGGTGCAAAGGTGCCGGAGTTTGCGCATCTGTCATTATTGGCAGATGCAGATGGTGGCAAGCTGTCCAAACGGGTGGGTTCGTCTTCTGCCGGGGAATTGCGCGATGAGGAGGGCCTGGAGCCTATGGCGATTTTATCCCTGCTGGCCAAACTCGGCACGTCTGATCCAATTGCCTTGCACAAAGACCTGGGCGAACTCGCCAAAGAATTTGATTTCAGCAAATTTTCACGCACGATGGCGAAACTCGACATTGCCGATATGTTACGGTTGAATGCGCAATTATTGCATGAAATGGATTATGCGATTGCAAAATCCAGGCTGGATGCCATCGGCATCACATGCAGCGAAGAATTCTGGAATATCGTGCGCGCAAATATTGCGCGTCTGTCAGACGTGAAAGAATGGCAAAATATTATTTTCGGCAATATCACGCCTGTGATCGCCAATGACGACCGTGAATTCATTGTGGCCGCGCGCGAAGCCTTGCCTGCGGAAATGAATGCGGATGCATGGGGTGTATGGACGAATGCGCTGAAGGAAAAAACGGGCCGCAAGGGCAAGGCATTGTTTATGCCGCTCCGGCAGGCAATTACGGGCATGGATCATGGGCCGGAAATGGCACCCCTGTTGCCGATCATTGGCCGCGATAAAATTCTGGAACGTTTGGTTGCCTGACAACGTTCACATATGGGGGGAAACCATGAAACGTTTGTGCATTGCGCTGGGGATTTTGATCATGATGACAAATATCGCAAATGCGGCTGAAGCTTATTTCGGCGGCGGTTGTTTCTGGTGCATGGAGGCCGCGTATCAAGAGGTGCCCGAAGTGACAGATGCCATTTCCGGTTATACGGATGATGATGTAGAAATTGTGAAAGTCATTTATGATCCTGCAAAAATTTCATATGCAAAGCTGGTAGAAATTTATTGGTACAATGTGGACCCGTTTGACAGCAACGGCCAGTTTTTTGATCGCGGGCACAAATACCGCACAGCGATTTACGCGGCCAACGAAGAAGAGAAAAAAATTGCCGAGGCCAGCAAAGCAAAAATGGAAAAAGAATTCAGCAAGCCAGTGGCGGTGCAGATTTTGCCAGTGAATGGTTTTAAGAAAGCCGAAGAGGCGCATCAGGATTTCTACCAAAAGAATGAAAATCATTATCAACGGTATAAAAAAGGCAGTGGGCGCGAGGATTTCCTGAAGAAAATGTGGGGCAGTGCAAATAAAGGCGAGAAATAGCTTGCATTCGCCTGATAGTTTCGCCTATAGCTTGCATCCTTAACGCATAAGTCCTCTTAATTGTGCCCTTTTCTGGTTGCTACGGTTTTCGAGTTCTAGCGAAAACCATGAACCCATAGGGACACAGAATGACACAGCGTCAAACTGCGGCTGTTGCCGCGCATACTTCTTTTGAAGCTTTTGGCTTGCCTGAGAAGCTTTTAAAATCACTCAACCGCATGAATTTTACCACGCCCACGCCGATTCAGTCGGCGACTATTCCATTGGCGATGGAAGGGAATGATGTTCTGGGTACCGCCCAGACGGGGACGGGGAAAACAGCTGCTTTTGGCATCCCGGCAATTTGTTATCTGATGGAACATGATGATGCGATGGCATTAATTATGACACCTACGCGCGAATTAGCGGCACAGGTGATTGAAGCCATGCAGCAAATGATCCCGGTGCCGAATATTAAAACCGCCCTGCTGATTGGCGGTGAGGCGATTCCGCGCCAGTTGCGCCAGCTGGACGCCAAGCCGCGCCTGATTGTCGGCACGCCGGGGCGGATCAATGACCATCTGGTGCGCCGCAGTTTGAAATTACAAAACGCCGGTTTCCTGGTGCTGGACGAGACAGATCGGATGCTGGATATGGGCTTTGGTCCGCAAATCGAAACGATTGTGGAGAAGATGAATGACAAACGTCAAACTCTGTTATTCTCTGCCACGCTGCCGGATAATATCACGAAGCTTTCCAAGAAATATTTGACCAATCCTAAACGGATTGCTGTGGGTTCTCTCACCACGCCGATTGCGAATATCAAGCAGGAAACGATGCGCGTCACGGACGAAGGTAAGTATGATCAACTGATGATGGAGCTGGAGCAACGAAAAGGTTCAATTATTATTTTTGTAAAAACCAAACACGGCGCAGATCGTCTGGCAAAGAAACTCAGCAACGAAGAAATGCGCGCAGCAGCTATTCACGGCGATCTGCAGCAACGCAAACGTGATCGCGTGATTGCCGATTTCCGCGAGAAGAAATTCCGTATCTTGGTGGCAACGGATGTGGCCGCACGCGGCCTGGATATCCCGCATATTGAACATGTGATCAACTATGATCTGCCGCAGGTGCCGGAAGATTACATTCACCGCATTGGCCGCACCGCGCGTGCAGGCGCACTGGGTTCTGCCGTGAATTTCGTCACGCATGCCGATGGTCGCAAATGGGTGGCTATTCAACGCTTGCTGGGCGGCAATACGGATACGCAGGACCCACGTGCATCACGCGGCGTGAAACGTCATGGTGATGACCGTGCGCGCGGCGCATTGCCCAAACGTGCCGGTAAACCTGGGGGCGGATTTGGTAAAAAATTTGGCGGCCCGCGTAGTGGGGATGATTACGCACCACGTAAACGCAGCAATGACGATTATACGCCGCGTGCCCGTGTGAATAATGATGACCGCCCACAGCGCAGCGAAAGAAAAGAATGGTCACCTGTGGCTGAGCGTGCAGAATTTGTTGAAGCACGTCCGGCGCGTACAGAACGCAGTGAAAGGCCCAAAAGCGGCGGGCGCACCGCGCAGCAGCGCAATGAAAGACCTGCGCGTGGTTTCCGCGGTGATCGTCCGGCAGAGCGGAGTGCTCGTCCGGCAGGTGAGCGTCCTGCAAGACCTGCGCATACCGATCGTTCATATGGTGAGCGTCCGAAAAAACATGATGACCGCCCGGCAGCTCGCACGGAACGTCCTGAAGGCGTGAAGCCAAAAAAGCATGGTGGGCCGAAAAATCGCTGGAGCAGCGCGCGCAAGGAACATGCAAAATCCGGCCGCGGTCGCGATGGCGGCCACAGCGCGCCAAAGAAATTTAGCGGACCTAAAAAACGTGCGGGGTAATGATGATACGAATTTCTTTAATCGCCTTGATTGGTTTGCTGCCGCTGACAGCGGTGGCATCCAATAAAATTTCATCGCCCGATGTGACGATGGGTAAAACTGAACTGGAATATCGTGGCGGGGGGGATCATGATGAGCGCACACGCCTGAACCATCGCGAAGATCACAAATTTGTAGTTAATCACGGTTTTACCGATCGATTTCGTTTGGAATTCAAAGGCATCATGCCCAAACAGGGTGATGATTATTCACTGTCCTATACGGAGTGGGGCGCGCGTTATCAGCTGATTAAGAAAAATGATTTATGGCCGCGCCTATCGGTGCAGGGCACCTATGAAGCTGCGATGCAGGCACATTTGCCGAACAAATTTGAATTCGCGGTTTTGGCGGCGCAGGATTTTGGTGATTTTCCGCAAACAGTGAATATTGTGTTTGAAAGTGAATACGGAAAAAATTCCCGCGATGGCACGAAATTTAATGTGAATTACAAAAGCCAGTATAAATATTCTGAATATTTCATTCCCGGTGTGGAGTTTTATCTGGGCCAGGGACGTATTGGCACAGAACCCGGTGGCGCTAAGGAAGTGCAGGCTGGCCCAGCCCTGTCGGGTAAACTGATAGACGACGTGAAATATGATGTGGGCCTGTTATGGGGCATGACGAATGCTGCACCCGACACACGTTTTAAATGGATTGTGACGTATAGTTTTTAATTTATTTAAGAATGCGGTCACATTCGCTTATGCCTTCTTCTGTGCAGCAGGCATATGACCATGTGGTGCCTTCAGGAAAATTTTGCCGTTCGGCCTGCGCATAGGCCAGATCACGGCATGCCGTAACGCCAATAACTTTACCCAGATAATGTCTGTCATCGCCATAGCGGTAGAGGACATTGACCTCAACCTCTTCATAACGGGCAAGAGGCAGCTGGTCCGGCGGGCCAAAAACCTCATCCGTGTTAAATGCGCCGCCGGTGAAGTGATACACCAGAAAAAACGCCATAAAGATGCACATCAAAAAGCCCATGATTGGCTAACCTTTCGGCACAGGTAATGGTTCCTGGGTCGATTTTACCCTTGCACTTTTTACACATTTCTGGTTTTTGGGATGTGGCGAGGAGACGTGGCCCCGTGAACGGATGTGAGCAAAGCATTCAGGCGAGGGCACGGCGACTAAAAGGAGACGTGGCCGAGAGGCTGAAGGCGGCGGTTTGCTAAATCGTTATACATAGTAATATGTATCGAGAGTTCGAATCTCTCCGTCTCCGCCATTTCTTATTGAAAGCCATTCATGCCTCCTGAAACGCTTTTGCTGATCAATAAAATTTTGCTCTGGAATGGTTTGTTCTGGCTGGCACTCTATGCCTATTACGTTTTTGTCCACAAAGGTGTGCCAAATATTCAAACCTCGGCCGAAGCGCGCAAGGTGATTGCGGATTTATTCCGTGCAGATATGCTGGCGCGCAATTTGCCAAATTATACGATTGTGGATGTTGGCTCAGGCAATGGTGATCTGACGCGCGTGATTGCAGCAGCTATCCCTGAAGCCAGAGTGATTGGCATCGAGATTTCATGGCCGTCGGTTCTTTGGTCCAATTGGATGAAGCGGCGGGTAGGGCTGGCCAACCTTGAATATCGGCGCATGGATTTTTTTGATTATGATTTTTCTGTCGCCAATGGCGTAATGCTTTATTTACTGCCGGTTGCCCTGAAAGGTTTGGACGATAAACTGCAACAAGAAACGCAGGCCGGGACCTATATTATCTGCAACCGCTTCGCGATGCGTGGCGGCTGGGTGCCGATGGAGACGATCGCCTTGCCCGGTACGCGCTTGTTGGAGCGCGAAATTTACCTTTACCGCAAGTAAAAGGGCCTAAATTCGTCCGGCATGGTGGACTGGCCAGCTAGCGGGCTTGGGCGTATATTGTGGCATGTCCCCAGAAACCAAAGCTGCAAAGCTAAGCGTTGAGCGTACGCTAGACAGTGTGAAAGAAATGCCGCCACTGAAAACCGGCGTTATTCATCCCGTCAAAGATTATGCAATTCAGGCTGTCAAAGAGGCGGTGGATGAAGGTCTGATTTTACCAACACTCATCGGGCCAAAGGCACGGATTGTGGCGGCGGCGAATGCGGCGGGTGTGGATATTACGCCTTGGCCATTAATAGACACCGAACATAGCCACGAAGCCGCTGCCAAGGGCTGTGAGATGGCGGGTAATGGCGAATTGCAAGCAGTGATGAAGGGTGCGATCCATTCCGATGAATTGTTGTCAGCTGTTATTCGGCAGCGCAAACTGCATACCGAGAGACGTTTGAGCCATATTTATACAATGGAAGTGAAAACCTATCACAAGCCGTTTATGATGACAGATGCGGCAATCAATATTAATCCCGATCTGACAGCCAAAGTGGATATGGTTGAAAATGCCATTAGTCTGTGGCGCGCGATTGCCAATGATGATGAACTGGCAAAAATTGCCGTGTTGGCTGCAGTTGAAACCGTGAATCCGCAAATGCAGGCAACGATTGATGCGGCATCTCTGTGCAAAATGATGGATCGCGGACAATTGTCAAAAGCCATTATTGATGGGCCATTGGCGTTTGATAATGCCATTAACAGACAGGCTGCCGAACAAAAGGGAATTGTGTCGGATGTCGCAGGTGACCCTGATATTTTAATTGCACCCAATTTAGAGTCTGCGAATATTATGGGCAAACAATTCACGTTTATCTCTGATGCGATTGCCGCCGGCATTGTCATGGGGGCGCGCGTGCCGGTGATTTTAACCAGCCGTGCTGATAGTTTGCGCACCCGCCTGTTGTCCTGTGCGCTGGCCGTTAAGGTGGCATCTGCCCGCCAACAGGGACGCATTAAATGACAGATGTCATTCTGGTTTTGAATGCAGGGTCATCCAGCTTAAAATTTCAGGTATTTGCAATTGGAAATTTGTCTGCGCCCCTGGCCAATGGCCGCATCACGGGCATTGGTAATGCGCCGGTTTTCTGTGTCAGCGGTCAGGCTGATAAAAATTTACAGCCGCAGGATCATCATCAAAAATGCCTGGCAGAAATTTTATCATGGCTAAGTGCGCAGGATTGGCAATTGCGCGCCGTTGGCCACCGGATTGTTCATGGCGGCACGAAGATCCAGCAGCATTGTATATTGGATGACAAAATCATTGCCTATCTGGAGACACTGGTGCCGCTGGCACCTCTGCACCAACCCCATCATTTACATGCGATTGCAACTCTGCGGAGAGCATATCCGAACCTCCTACAGATAGGATGTTTTGACACGGTCTTTCATGCCCGCCAGAGCAAATTGCAGCAAAGTTTTGCGCTGCCGGAAAAATATTTTGTGCAGGGTGTACGACGTTACGGCTTCCATGGTTTGTCTTATGAATGGATATCCAGAAAATTAAATCAAGATTATCCCACGTTATTTCGGGGGCGTGTCGTCGCTGCCCATCTGGGCAATGGTGCAAGCTTGTGTGCGATGCAGGGAGGCAAAAGTCTTGCGACCACGATGGGGATGACGGCGATAGACGGCTTGCCCATGGGAACACGATCTGGCGCGATAGATCCCGGTGCGGTATTATATTTAATCCGTGAGCAGAAAATGTCAGCGGAGGAAGTTGAGCATTTATTATCGTATGAATCGGGTTTACTAGGTCTGTCTGGCGTCAGCAATGATATGCGAGTCCTGCGCAATGCGGCTGTACAAAATCCACACGCACAATTTGCCATAAATTACTTCATCGGAAAAATTGCCGAGGGCATTGCCGCGCTGGTCACCACATTGGGTGGGATGGATGTCCTGGTTTTTACGGGTGGGATAGGGGAGAATGATAGAGCTTTGCGAGAGGATGTGGTGGGAAAGCTATCATTCATGCAGCACTTTGAAACGGTGGTGATTCCGGCAAACGAAGAAGCTGTGATTGCTGATTATACCCTGCATTTTTTGTCTGATATCAGAGGGTGACACTTCCTAAACGGCCCGCTATATTCGTTGGCTATGGAATATCTGCTGCAACAGCTGATCAACGGCGTTACTTTGGGTGCGATTTATGGGCTGATTGCACTCGGCTATACGATGGTTTACGGCGTGCTGGGTATGATCAATTTTGCACATGGCGAAATTTATATGATCGGTGCATTTTTATCCCTGATGGGTTTTGCTTTATTGGGCGCACTGGGTTTGCCGGTTGCTGTGGTGATTTTACTTGTGCTGCTGGCGGCGATGATTATCACTGGGGCATGGGGCTGGTCGTTGGAGCGGCTGGCTTACCGGCCGTTGCGCGGTTCGCCGCGATTGGTGCCGTTGATTTCTGCCATCGGGATGTCCATCTTTCTGCAAAATCTGGTGCAATTATTACAAGGCGCACGCGTGAAGACGATGCCACCGATGATCAATGGCGGTGTGGAGGTTATGCAGCGTGCGAGTGACGGATTTACGGTCACTATTTCCTATACGCAGATTTTATTATGGGTGGTGACAGTCGTTCTGGTTTCTATTTTTGCATATCTGATACAAAATACTTCGCTGGGCCGCGCGCAGCGCGCCGTATCACAGGATGCCGTGATGGCGGAATATCTAGGTATTAATTCTAACCGCACAATCAGTATCACATTTATTATTGCTGCGATGCTGGCGGCAGTCGCGGGTTGCATGGTCATGCTTTATTACGGTGTAGTCGATTTTTACATTGGTTTTCTGGCAGGGATGAAGGCCTTTACGGCTGCCGTGCTGGGCGGTATTGGCTCATTGCCGGGTGCATTATTGGGCGGCCTGTTAATCGGCCTGATTGAAAGTTTATGGTCTGCATATTTCTCCATTGAATATAAAGATGTGGTGGCATTTATTGTTTTGTTTCTGGTGCTGCTTATCAAGCCCAGTGGATTTTTTGGCCGCCCCAGTGTGGAGAAGGTGTGATGAACCGGATGCTGCGTGAATTAGGCCTGACCGCCATGATTGCAGCTGTGGTAATTGTTCCGATGTTCGGCCTGCATCTGGATAGTGAAAATGGCTTTCTGGAAATTTCCACGAATTGGTTTCAAGCCTTAACGTTCCTGGCTGCCGCATTGGCATTGCGCGCAACGGTTTTGCTTTCGCATAAATTTCCACGTCCCAAAATTAAACATCAGGCCTTCCGCGTTTTCGTAGATAATCCCGAATGGTCGGTATGGGCAGGGCGCGTGATGATTGTCATTGCAATCGCTCTGCCATTCTTGCCATTTGTTGACCGCCGCCTGCTGGATGTGGCGACATTAATATTGACCTATGTCGCAATGGGGTGGGGGCTTTCGATCATGGTGGGCATGGTAGGTTTGTTGGACCTTGGCTATGCCGCTTTTTATGCCATTGGGGCTTATGCCTTCTCTTTGCTGGCGGTTGATTACGGCTGGTCATTCTGGGCCGCACTGCCGGTTGTGATTGCTGTTTGCTGTCTGGGCGCATTGATTGTGGGTGGGCCGATTTTGCGTCTGCGTGGCGATTATTTTGCTATTGTCACGCTAGGCTTTGCGGAAATTGTGCGCCTGACACTGATTAACTGGCAAAGCTTGACGCACGGGCCTGATGGCGTGACCGGTATCCCGCGGCCATCGGTGTTTGGTATGGCGACATTTAACATGGGAGAGGAAGGTCTGCCGCAGTTCAGTGACTGGCTGGGGATTGGGCATGACCCGATGCAGCGTTTGATTTTTATGTATCTTTTGCTATTGGGATTTGCGCTCCTGGTGATGTTGCTGATTGGCTGGCTGCGCCGATCAACATTCGGTCTGGCATTTGAAGCCATTCGCGAAGATGAAATCGCAGCGCAGGCGATGGGCATTAATCGTCCGGTGATGAAATTATTCGCCTATGTGATGGCGGCAATCATTGCCGGAATTGCCGGTGCATTTTTTGCCGCGCGTCAGGGTTTTGTGAGCCCTGAAAGTTTTAACCCGATGGAGAGTTTTATTATTCTCTCCATTGTGGTGCTGGGCGGCATGGGCAGCCGTCTGGGCGTGGTCATTGCTGCAATGGTATTGATCGGCTTGCCGGAATTATTCCGTGAATTTGCGCAATACCGCATGCTCGCATTTGGATTGGCATTGGTGTTGATTATGATCTGGCGGCCGCAAGGATTGTTGGCGCATCGCCGTCCCACACAAACCCTGACCGTGGATAAGGATTAGCGATGGCACTGCTAAACGTTGAAAATCTGAGCATGGTATTTGGCGGGCTGGTTGCTGTAGACGGTGTATCCTTCAGAGCCGAAGAAGGAAAAATCACGAGCGTCATTGGCCCCAATGGCGCAGGTAAAACCACATTGTTCAATTGCATTACGGGTTTTTATCGTCCGACATCCGGTAAAATTATCTGCCGCACCCATGGCCGCGACTTTGATCTCACTGGTATGGCGGGACATCACATCGTCCGCCAGGCGGGCATTGCGCGCACATTCCAGAATATTCGTTTGTTTCCAGCGATGACGGTTTATGAAAATATGCTGGTAGCGGAACACGGACGTATTTCCGCGCTGGCCACACTTAATCCCAAACGTTATGCGCACGAAGTTGCAAAATCACGTGCGTTGGCGCGTAGCTGGCTGGAGCGCATGGATTTATTTCCTTATGCCAATTCCCGCGCTGATGCATTGCCTTATGGGATTCAACGCCGTGTGGAAATTGCGCGGGCATTATGCACGTCGCCAACCTTATTATGCCTCGATGAACCTGCAGCAGGATTAAACCATACGGAATCGGAAGGCCTTGCCAAATTATTATTACGTATCACCAAAGAATTTAATGTCAGCATTCTTCTGATTGAACATGATATGCAGGTGGTGATGAATATTTCCGATCATATTGTGGTCCTGGATTACGGTCGGCGCATTGCCGAAGGCACGGCATCAGAGGTGAGTATGAATCCGGATGTGATTAAAGCTTACTTGGGAGAAGACGCCCATGCAGCTTGAGATTAAAGATCTGGAAGCTTATTACGGCGCGATTATTGCGCTGCGCGGTGTGACGCTGCGCGTTCCCAATGGCAGTATCGTCAGCCTCATTGGCGCGAATGGTGCGGGGAAATCGACCTTGCTCGGCTGCGTGTCGGGTAATCCGAAACCTGGCGGCGGACAAATATGGATTGATGGCAAAGATACCACGGGGCTGCCGCCTTATGAAATTGCGCGCATGGGCGTGGCGCATGTGCCAGAGGGCCGCCGGATTTTCCCGCGCCTGACGGTGCTGGAAAATCTGCAATTGGGTGCGGCACTGGCTCCCGCAGGAAATTTTAAAAAAAATCTTGATGAAGTCGCAGAGATTTTTCCGCGTTTGCGTGAACGTTTGCAGCAGCGCGGCGGTACGTTATCGGGCGGTGAGCAACAAATGCTGGCGATTGGTCGTGCCCTGATGGGTGAGCCGAAGCTGTTATTGCTGGATGAGCCTTCACTGGGGATAGCCCCAATCCTGGTGCAGCAGATTTTTGCGGCGATTGCGGCCATTAACCAATCCCGCGGCATCACCGTGTTCCTGGTTGAGCAGAATGCGGCGCAGGCCCTCCGTTTATCTCAATACGGATATGTGCTAGTGAATGGGAAAGTTGAAGTAGAGGGCTG
>DPZW01000119.1:3411-3547 GCA_003536545.1 Rhodospirillaceae bacterium | reverse complement strand
CTGTCCGCCACTCTTTGCAGAGTGCGGGGCGGGATGCTGGCATCCACATTCCCAGGAAGAAGCAGCGTTTTAGGGCAGAAAGCCTATGGAGGTCAAGGAAAAAGACCTTATATATGAGACATGAAACCCGCAAAAA
>DPZW01000119.1:2969-3150 GCA_003536545.1 Rhodospirillaceae bacterium | reverse complement strand
TATGAGACATGAAACCCGCAAAAACCGTCCAAAATACCCAGATTGCCGCGCCAAGTGAGCCTTTGGCGGCGCAATTGCGGCCAAAATCGCTGGCCGAAGTTGTGGGGCAGGATCATGTGCTGGCTGAAGGCGGGGCGATTTATGAAATGGTGCAGGCGCGGCATTTGCCTTCGATGATTTT
>DPZW01000119.1:0-2649 GCA_003536545.1 Rhodospirillaceae bacterium | reverse complement strand
CCCCTCTGTCCTACACGCCGCTCTTCCGATCTACAGGAACGCACATTATTATTTGTGGATGAAATTCACCGCTTTAACCGCGCGCAGCAGGATGCGTTTTTGCCTTATGTCGAAAGCGGCACGGTAACATTGGTTGGCGCGACGACGGAAAATCCATCGTTTGAACTGAATGGTGCATTGCTGTCGCGCGCGCAGGTGATTGTGCTGAATCGTCTCGGTGAAAATGATCTGGCGGAAATTGTTGCGCGCGCGGAAAAATTGATGGGGAAAAAATTAAATGTAACCAATGATGCCCGCGCGTGGCT
Source organism: Rhodospirillaceae bacterium (assembly GCA_003536545.1). Taxonomy (GTDB): domain Bacteria; phylum Pseudomonadota; class Alphaproteobacteria; order UBA11073; family UBA11073; genus UBA11073. The sequence goes on along the minus strand of DPZW01000119.1, from coordinate 2,344 downwards.
GCTGCAGCAAGTCGATGGCGACGGGCGTTATTTATTAAATCTGGTTGAGATTTTATTGCATCAAAAAACCGCCGCGCCATTGGACGTTGCGCAATTACAAAATCTTTTGCAAAAACGTGCGCCGCTGTATGACAAGGGACAAGAAGCGCATTATAATCTCATCAGTGCGCTGCATAAATCCGTGCGCGGATCGGATGTGAATGCTGCGCTTTATTGGCTCGCGCGGATGATTGCTGGCGGCGAAGATCCAAATTTTATTGCGCGTCGCGTCGTGCGCATGGCATATGAAGATATTGGTCTGGCGGATCCCAGTGCCGCATTGCAGGCGATTGCGGCGTGGCAGACGTTTGAACGCTTGGGCCCACCCGAAGGTGAATTGGCATTGGCGCAGGCAGTAGTCTATCTGGCGACCGCGCCGAAATCGATTGGCGTTTACCAAGCCTGGGGCAATGCGCGCCGCGCCGCGCAAGAAACCGGATCGCTCGCGCCGCCCGCCTATGCGATGAACGCGCCGACAAAGATGATGAAAGATTTAGGGTATGCGGACGGTTATATTTATGACCCCGATACGCCCGAAGGTTTTTCTGGCCTGAATTATTTTCCGCCGCAAATGAAGCGTCAGGAATTATATACGCCGATTGAGCGCGGCTTTGAACGCGAGATTAAAAAGCGTTTGGAGTATTGGGAAAAATTGCGGGCGGCAAAGAATTAACCCCAAAACTGTTCCGTCAAAATCCGTTCTTCGAGGTTATGTTCACGATCAAATAATAAGTGCAGCGATACATTGCGCTCTTCGGCGATGAAGACGCGTTTGACGTCGCGCACTTCGGTAAAATCGGCCGTTGCGGAGACGGGGCGTTTCACGGGTTCGATGATTTCAAAGGTGACTTCGGATGCCGATGGCAATAACGCACCGCGCCAGCGGCGCGGACGGAAGGCAGAAATAGGTGTCATGCCCAGAATATTGCTGCCCAGCGGAATGATGCTGCCGTGCGCGGAGAGATTATAGGCCGTGGATCCGGCGGGCGTGCAGACTAGAATGCCATCGCAGATTAATTCTTCCAGGCGCACTTTTTCATCAACGGAAATTTTAACCTTCGCCGCCTGGCGGGATTCCCGCAGCAGGGCAACTTCGTTGATTGCCAGTGCTTCGACATTCTTGCCACGAATGGTTTCTGCCATCATGCGCAGCGGGTGCAGCGTGACGCGTTCAGCTTGTGCGATGCGTTCCGGCAGATTGGCCTGACGAAATTGATTGAGCACAAAACCCACCGTGCCGCGGTTCATGCCGTAAATGGGCGCACCTTCGCCGATATAGCGGTGCAGGGTTTCGAGCATAAAACCATCGCCGCCCAATGCCACAATCACGTCTGCTTTATGCGGCGGCGTGTGGCCGTAACGTTTAACGAGTTCAACTCGCGCTTTTTTTGCTGTCGCAGTGCGTGCCGCTACGAATGCGATTTTCATGCCGCCGGATTTTTTGCTCATGCGATACTCCATGCAATGGTTTCACCCGCACGGAACGGCACCACCGTGGTGCTGCCATGCGTATATTCATTTGGAACAAATTGGGTTTGTTTGACGAGCGTGATGGTGTCATCGTTCACAGGCAAACCATAAAATGTTGCGCCGTTGATGGAGGCAAAATTTTCCAGTTTATCCAGCGCGTCTTCTTCATCAAAAATTTCGGCATAAAGTTCCAGCGCGGCATGGCCAGTGTAAACGCCCGCGCAGCCACAGGCAGTTTCCTTGGTGGATTTTACGTGCGGCGCACTGTCAGTGCCCAGGAAATACATGGGCCGTCCTGATGTGGCAGCAGCGCGCAGGGCTGCCTGATGCGGCGCACGCTTTAAAATCGGCAAACAATAATAATGCGGGCGGATACCGCCCACCAGCATATCATTCCGGTTCAGGTGCAGATGCTGCACAGTAATTGTTGCGCCCAATTTGCCGTTTTGTGCATCAACGAAATCCACAGCATCTTTGGTCGTGATGTGCTCCATCACAATCTTCAAATCCGGCATATCGCGGCGCAGCGGCGCGAGGATGCGGTCGATAAAAACTTTTTCGCGGTCAAAAATATCCACGGTGGGATCGGTGACTTCGCCATGCATCAGCAGCGGCATATTAATTTCTTGCATGCGCTCCAGCACGGGATAGATCTTTTTAATATCGGAAACGCCATGCGCAGAATTCGTAGTTGCATGCGCGGGATAGAGTTTTGCCGCCACAAATATTTTTTCCTGATAACCTTTGATCAAATCTTTGGCATCTGTGCCATCCGTCAGGTAGCAGGTGAGCAGGGGCGTGAAAGTTTATCAGGAAAAAATAATAAGATCGGAGG
>DPZW01000140.1 GCA_003536545.1 Rhodospirillaceae bacterium | reverse complement strand
TGTTAAATCAAATGCGGTGTTTTTTGCTTCAAGGCCGTAAGCATCCAGCTTCTGCAACGTGTAATAAAGTTCCGAGGACTTCAACAAAGCCTTGGTCGGAATACATCCCCAGTTCAGGCAAATGCCGCCCAGATGCTGATATTCCACCAGCGCCACATTTTTGCCGAGCTGCGCCGCGCGAATTGCGGCAACGTAACCACCCGGGCCGCCGCCAATGACAATCAGATCAAAATTCTGTGCGGTCATTATTTCGCCCAGCCTTCAGGCGATTCAATCAGTTTTTTAAACGCTGCTGTGAATTCCGCGCCAACTGCGCCGTCCACCACACGGTGATCGACGGATAATGTCACGGACATCACGGTTGCGATTGCGAGTTTATCATCCTTCACCACGGCGCGTTTTTCACCTGCGCCGACGGCGAGGATGCATCCCTGCGGCGGGTTGATGATCGCGCCGAAATGTTTGATGCCGAACATGCCAAGGTTAGAGACCGTGAAGCCTCCACCCTGGAATTCCTGTGGCTTGAGTTTATTATCGCGCGCCCGTGCAGCCAGATCTTTAATCTCTGCTGAAATTTCCAGGAGTGATTTTGTATCCGCTGCCTTCACAATCGGCGTGATCAAACCATCAGGTGTTGCAACGGCCACGGAAATATCAATATCCGTGTAACGAATAATTGCCTCATCCGTCCAGGCAGCGTTGGCGGCTGGATTTTCCTTGAGGGCCAGCGCGGTTGCCTTCATGATAAAATCATTCACGGAAACTTTTGCATTCTCTTTTTTATTCAACTCAGCGCGTGCGGCTAGCAACGCATCCAGTTCACAATCAACTGTCAAATAGAAATGCGGTACGGTTTGCTTGGATTCCGTGAGGCGTTTCGCCACAACCTTGCGCACTGGGGAGTTTTTAATTTCCGTATATTTCTGGCCCAGCAGATCAGCCAGTTGTTTTGCATTCGGCCCGGCTTGCGCGGCTGGAACAGCCTGCGCCGCAGTTGGTAATTTTGCGGGCGAATCCTGCGTTTGTGAAATCGCGTTTAATACGTCCTCTTTTACAATCCGGCCGTTCGGGCCGGTGCCGATCACGGAATATAAATTTACGCCACGTTCCTGCGCGATGCGTTTGGCGAGTGGCGATGCCGCGATGCGGCCTTCGCGCATGACCATTTGCTGGGGCTGCGCACTGCGTTGCATTGGGGGCGCAGAAATAGATGGTGAAGCTGACACAGCCGGAGCCGCGGCAGTTGGCACAGCAGAAGCAGCTTTCATCTCATAAGTTTCACCCGCTTTACCCAATGCGGCGATTACAGAATTTACCGCAACGCCCTCGGTGCCTTCAGGCACAACAATTTTGATCAATGTACCTTCGTCAACAGCTTCGACTTCCATCGTGGCTTTATCGGTTTCGATTTCGCACAAAACTTTGCCGGATTTGATAACGTCGCCTTCTTTCACCAGCCATTTGGAAAGTTTCCCTTCCGTCATGGTCGGCGATAATGCGGGCATTAAAACTTCGATGCTCATTTGTTGCAAACTCCACGCACGGCAGCGACGATGTCTTCAACCTGCGGCAATGCCATTTTCTCGAGGTTTGCGGCGTATGGCAGCGGCACATCTTTGTGGCACACACGCACGACCGGCGCATCCAGATCGTCAAAACAGTTTTCCATCACGATGGCAGCAATTTCAGAACCCATACCGGCATACGGCCAGCTTTCCTCTACGCTGACGACACGGTTGGTTTTCTTGACGCTTGCAGCAATGGTTTCAATATCCAGCGGGCGGATGGAACGCAAATTAATCACTTCCGCATCAATACCGAGTTTCCATAATTCTTCTGCCGCCTGCAATGCTTTGCCGACCATAATGGAATAAGCAGTAATGGTGACATCCTTACCAGCGCGTTCAACTTTCGCACGGCCGATTGGCAGAACAAAATCATCATGATCCGGCAAATCAAATGACTGGCCGTACATGATTTCATTTTCCAGAAACACAACCGGGTTTGGATTGCGAATCGCGGCTTTCATCAAGCCCTTCCCGTCCGCCGCATTCCACGGCGCGAGAACGATGAGGCCAGGAATATGGCCGTACCACGATGCGAAACATTGTGAGTGCTGTGCACCTACGCGTGCCGCCGCACCATTCGGGCCGCGGAAAACGATTGAACAACCCATCTGGCCGCCTGACATATATAATGTCTTGGCCGCAGAGTTTACGATATGATCGATCGCCTGCATCGAGAAGTTGAATGTCATAAATTCAACGATTGGTTTGAGGCCGCCGAATGCCGCGCCGACGCCGAGGCCTGCAAAACCCATTTCCGTAATCGGCGTATCAATGACGCGATCCGGCCCGAATTCATCCAGCATGCCCTGTGAGACTTTATACGCACCGTTATATTCCGCGACTTCTTCGCCCATTAAAAATACGGATGGATCGCGGCGCATTTCTTCGCTCATGCCTTCGCGGATGGCTTCACGAACTGTAAGCGTTTTCGTCTTCGCCCAAAATTTTGCTTCGTCATCCGCTGGCGGCGCAGACACGCGCGGCGGCATATTTGGTGACTGGTTTAGCATACCCGGCGCACAACCTGGATCAACAATTGGTGCGCCGCCGGTTTGTGCAGGCGCAGCTTTTGGTGCGGCAGCACCATCATATGTTTCACCTTTTTTACCCAGTGCAGCGATGACGGAGTTTACCGCAACACCTTCGGTGCCTTCGGGCACGACGATTTTAATCAATGTGCCTTCATCGACGGCTTCAACTTCCATCGTTGCTTTATCGGTTTCGATTTCGCAC
>DPZW01000120.1:6293-6859 GCA_003536545.1 Rhodospirillaceae bacterium | reverse complement strand
ATGATTGAGCCTCGCCGCACCTATGGACGCCGCGTCAAGCGTTTGCGCCAGGAACGCACCGCTGCCGTTACTGCCATGGGCGATTATTTTTTTGATCTGAAAAATATTTCAGCTGCATCTCTTAACCCGCGCCAATGGATGGAGAACGCAAAAGCCACACATCTGGAAATTGGTTTTGGCACTGGCGAGCATCTGGCGCATCATGCCGAACAGAACCAGAATGATATTTTTCTGGCGGCAGAACCCTATACAGCGGGCGCGGCCAATCTCATGAAGCTGATGCAGGACAAGAATATCTCCAACATTCGTGTTTATCAAAATGATGGTTTTGCCTTGCTACAGGCATTACAAAGCAACAGCATTGATCATGCCTATTTATTATTTCCCGATCCCTGGCCAAAAAATCGCCATAGCGAACGGAGATTTATCCAAAATTTTACCCTAGATGAATTTGTCCGTGTCATCTGTACCGGCGGCACACTGCTGCTTGCAACAGACGATATCAAAATGTTGGACTGGATGCTGATGCACATCCTGCCCCACCCCCAATTCCAGTGGGTGAATGA
>DPZW01000120.1:5811-6015 GCA_003536545.1 Rhodospirillaceae bacterium | reverse complement strand
GCCGCTATGCGGAAAAGGCCATGGCACAGGAAAAACCCCTGTATTATCTGTCATTTACCCGCATCTAAATAGCTACGGGGGGTTTGCGCGGCTGCCCCGAAGCATTTATAAATTAGGAACCATGAGTAAGTATCAAAATGCCTGATAACGTCGGCGTCGAAGATTTAAACCGTGTCATTGGCGAAATCCAATACACCCCGGTAG
>DPZW01000120.1:0-5581 GCA_003536545.1 Rhodospirillaceae bacterium | reverse complement strand
CCTGCCGCAGGAAAAACTGCGCGCTGTTTTGAAAAAGGTAAATGAGTATATCGAGCCGGTGCCGTTTGACCCGCCGCCTGCCACTATTGGCCGCATCCGCACCCTGCCGTTTTATGATGAATATTACTTGCTTGAGCTGACCAATCTGGCCAGCGTGCCTGCTTATAACAAATATGCAATTCTGAAATCAGGCGATATCAACATCATCGATTGGACCGTAGAGCCGATTTATTCCGTGAATGAGAAGGCTCCTCTGACCCTGAACCCGAGCAATGTGGTTGCCTACCTGCAGTTCTTTTCTGAATATGTTTTTACCGCAGATGGCCAGCGTTTTATTATCAATCACCCGGATGAACTGCCCTGGGCCCCCGGTATTTCCGATGCCCAGCGCGCCAAGGTCATCGATCTGATTAAACCGGCTGAGCTGACGGGCGTTTATGAAGATGGCTCTTTCCGCGTGGAGGCCACGGACCTCGCACTTTATGACCTTTATAACTGTGTCATATTTGTGACCCCATCGGGCATGGTCGATTGGATTGTGGTCGATAAACTGGCGGAAAACCTGGAAATCCAGCGTCGCGACCTGCTCGTTTAACGGGCCAAACTCCTTAAAATCCAAGGGTTTTGTCACAATTCCGTAAAGGCGGAAATGTTATGATAAAGCATGGTATTAGGCCAAAAACCCATTTCACAACTACAGCCCAGCGCAGCATGTCTGGCGGTGGTGAGGGATTTTGAAAGTTTCCGCGACAAAGCATATCTGTGTCCGGCTGGCGTTTGGACGATTGGTTATGGCAGCACATGGAATTTCCGCAATGGCCGCGGCGTTAAACCTGGCGATACTACCACACGCGAAGAAGCTGAGCATGAGTTAATGCGTGATTTGCAAGTCGCAGTGAATGATGTGCGCAAACATTTACCATCCGGCATCGCATTAACCCAGGGACAATTTGATGGGTTGGTATCTTTCGCATACAACATGGGTGGCCCCAACTTTTCAAAATCCAGAGTATGCCGCGCATTGGAAAGAGGCGACATCAACGCCGCGGCAGAAGGTTTCAAGGCACATGTTACGGGCAACGGGCAGCGTCTGAATGGCCTTGTGCGCCGCCGCGAAGCGGAATCCGCCCTCTTTACCAGCGGCGTACCTACAGATGGCAGAGGCAATATTCTGGCAGCGGATGGTATCAGCACGGCGGGCATGACCATGCCTATATCGCAGCCGGTGCGCAGTGCGAATTACATTAATATCGATACTGTAAACGCAAGCTGGATCGAACTGGCCATGCGCCAGGGCAAGGAAATCCCGATGATGGATGCGCCCCCGCCTGCGGATCAAGGCATCGATGTCAATCAGCTTTACGCCAGCATCAACCCCACTCCGCCGGCTACAAACAGTAATCCAATGTTGATGAATGCCATTTTTACGGCAGGCATGACCAATATTAGTGCGCGTTATTCGCAAGAGCACAATAAAAGTATCCATAACCCTGAACTGAAAGGATATACAGATTGTAGCTGGTTCACGCGTTATGTGATGGATAAATATCTTGGCCTAGACCGTGAATGGTCTGTGTCCGGCACAATGGCAAAAGGTTACAGCGATGATTTTGGTCTGCCTTTCAGTCAACTGAAAGGCAGCGAAATCACAGCAGATCGCCTGCCGCTTTATGGCATTGTGTCCATGCTAAAGCATCGCAGGGATCTCACAAATAACCATGTGGTGATGTTGACTGTTGGTCCTGATGGCAATCGCTATGTCGTGCATTCCACTAGTGGCAGAGGTTCAGACGGTAAAGATGGCGTAGATGTTGTACCACTTGAAAGATATCTTGACGACTTCAGAAGTCGTAGACTCGGCATTGAAATCGCGGATCTCACCGGACGCGTGACAGGTAATCACAGTTACAGCATGATGTTGGCAATGCAGGATGCGCGCAGCAACCGTATGACCGGTGCCCCCCTGCTGGATTCTGAATTCAAAAAAGGCCTGTTGCGTGATGCATTGTTAACACCGTCTCTGGGCCTGACAACAGAACCAGATGGCAGCATTATCTTGAATGGCTTAATTTTCCAACTCGCATTTGATGAAAAACGCAATGCAGCAATACAAGGATCTGAAGTTTTACAAACTGCAGCCAATCAATTTCTGATTAATATTCCGGCCAATATGACTGCATCCTGGGCGATGTATTCTGCCATCACCAAAATGGCCAAACAGGCCGGTATGGATGTAGGTCAATTGCAAATTGATATGGCGAAAGAAATGATCCGCACCAAAGGTGATGACAGCTATTATCGCTTCTTGCAGCGCACGCCCGATGAATATGGTTTTGGAAAATATAAAAACGCACCTATTCCTACGCAAGCACAATTGCAGGCAGAGCACGAAGAACGCCAGCAACGCGCACCCTCACCCCCATCCACGCCGCAGCAACAATATGTAGCGACAACACCGGAACAGGATCGCCAGGCTGCGATGCGCCAGGCGGGTCAAAACGCGCAGAACGTGAATTTCGCTACGGGTGGCCAGGAGGCTCCACAGGGGCGTGTGGCTGCTGAATTCGATCCACGTAAAATTATGGCAGAGGCCTACGAAATGCTGCCCGTGACCATCAAAAATCAATACAGCATCACCGGCGAAGCTGGCAAAACCATGCTATTGCCGACAGATGACAAGGGCACACCGTTTATGCCTGCGCAAATGCGCAACATGCCGCATGCGGAAATGTTTGAAGTATTTAATAATGAGAAGCCACAAGATCTCGCAGAGCGCATTCTGGGCCGCCATCAAATGAATCTAGCGACACAGGCACAAAACCTTGAGCAGAACAGCAACGTGACGCAGTTCCGCCCGCTCACCCCGGCTTAGTGCTTCACGTTTTTCCAAACCTGTTTTTTTGCCAGATACATCACGACTGAAAATACCGCCAGGAATAAAATAACCTGAAAGCCCATTTTCTTGCGCTCTTCCATTTCAGGCTCCGCTGCCCAGGCCAGGAACGCTGTAACATCCTTGGCCATTTGATCCACGCTGGCTTCTGTGCCATCCGCATAGGCCACAGATCCTTCCATCAATGGCGGGGCCATGGCGATTAAATGCCCTGAAAAATACTTATTATAATACATACCTTCCGGCACTACTGTGCCATCATGCGGCTCTTCGTAACCGGTCAGCAAAGCATGCAGGTAATTGGCACCATCATGACGTGCCTTGGCCATCAACGAGAGGTCCGGCGGATAGGCACCGGCATTGGCGGCACGCGCTGCCTTTTCATTGGCAAAGGGTGACTTAAATTTATCACTGGGACGGCCCGGACGCTCAAACATTTCGCCCTCATCATTCGGCCCATCTGTTATCATATATTCAGCCGCAATCGCCTTGATCTGGTTTTCATCATATCCCAAGGCGGAAAGATTGCGGTAAGACAATTGCCGCATGGAATGGCATGCCGCGCAGACCTGTTTATAAACCTGAAATCCACGCTGCAGTTGCGCACGGTCAAATGTGCCGAATGGGCCTGACTGATGCCATTCCACCTTCGGATATTCAATGGTGCCACCCGCTGCCATGACCGGCACGGCAAATAACGTAATGGAAAATAAAATGGCCAGCAAACGCATTATGCGGCTCCCTTTTTCAAAACGGATTCAGAAATACTATACGGCAACGGCAAGGTTTTTTCATTGCGAGACAGCCAGGGTAGAATGGCGAGAAAATGTGCAAAGTAATAAAGCGTACAAATCTGTGCCACCATAACCCAGGTCATGGGCGATGCCCAGCCAAAGAATGTCACGGGATCATCCGGGCTTTTACCGCCTGCCATCCCCAGCAGGAACATCACCACAACCATCAGCCACATGCATTTCTTGAAAACCGGCCGAAAATTTGCCGAACGCACCGGCGAAGTATCCAGCCATGGCAAAACAAACCACAGAGCGATGGAGCCAAACATGGCGATAACACCGCCCAGCTTGGCCTCAATAAAAACGATATCGGTAAACGGAATGCCAATATCAAATGTGATGGCGCGTAAAATCGCGTAGAACGGCAGGAAATACCATTCCGGCACAATGTGCGCAGGCGTCACCAGCGGGTTCCCCTCAATATAATTGTCCGGGTGGCCCAACATATTCGGCGCGTAAAAAACAAAGAGCGCGTAGATAATCAAAAAGACGGTAACGCCAAACAAATCCTTGGTCGTGTAATAAGGATGGAATGGCAGGGTATCCTGCGGCCCCTTTGGCTCAACGCCTGTTGGATTATTCGAACCCGTCACATGCAATGCCCAGACATGCAAAAATACCACCGCGCAAATCACAAACGGCAATAAGAAATGCAGCACAAAGAAACGGTTAAGGGTTGGGTTATCTACTGAAAAGCCGCCCCACAGCCAGGTCACAATATGCTCACCCACAAACGGAATGGCGGAAAACAAATTGGTAATCACGGTCGCGCCCCAGAATGACATCTGCCCCCAAGGCAATGTGTAGCCCAGAAACGCCGTGGCCATCAAAAGCAGGAAAATCACCACGCCCAAAATCCATAAAATTTCACGTGGATTTTTATAAGAGCCATAATACATGCCGCGGAAAATATGAATGTAGGTAATGGCAAAGAACATCGATGCGCCATTGGCATGCAAATAGCGCAACAGCCAGCCGTAATTCACATCGCGCATAATGCGCTCAACGGAATTAAACGCGCCGGTGGTTGAAGGTTGATACTGCATCGCCAGCATAATGCCTGTCAGGATCATCACCACCAGCATGACCATGGCCAGTGCGCCAAAATTCCATAAATAATTAAAGTTTTTAGGCGTGGGGAATTTGCCGTATTCGGCATTCATCAGAGTAAAAATCGGCAACCGCGTATCAATCCAGTTGATGACGGGGTTTTTAAATTCGCTTTTGTTTAAGCCAGCCATGTTTCACCTAACCGATGCGCACGAGAGTGTCGGATAAAAATGTATATTCGGGCACCGCAAGATTTGTCGGCGCCGGGCCCTTGCGGATCCGGCCCGAAGTATCGTAATGCGAGCCATGGCACGGGCAGAACCAGCCGCCATATTCACCGCGATTTTCAACCGGCTTTTGGCCCACGGGAACGCAGCCCAGATGCGTGCAAACGCCAACCACAATCAACCACTCCGGTTTTTTCACGCGCTGTTCGTCTGTCTGCTTGTCACGCAATTCAACTTTATCGTCCGCTTCCGCTTTTGAAATTTCTTCGGGCGTCCGGTGACGCACAAACACAGGCTTGCCGCGCCACATCACCGTAATTGCCTGCCCGGCTGCGATGGGAGTCAGGTCAACTTCGGTCGTCGACATCGCCAGCGTATCCGCCGCCGGGTTCATGGATTGGATGATGGGCCAGGCCACCGCCGCCGCGCCAACCGCGCCGAAAGCGCCAGCTGTCATATAGATAAAGTCACGCCGCGTGGGGTGGGATGCGTCAGAATGTGAGGTCATGGAGCGAAAACCACTGTTTGATTCAACTAAAGGACTGATATATCTGCTTAAGCCCCCTTTGGAAAGACCCGACGATGCTCCGCCTTGCCCTCTATCAGCCTGATATTCC
>DPZW01000053.1 GCA_003536545.1 Rhodospirillaceae bacterium | reverse complement strand
ATTTTAATGTCTCAAGATACTTGATGATGTCCGCACGATCCTGTGGTTTTTTGATCCCGGCAAAGCCCATTTTTGTACCCGGAATATGTTTCTTGGGTGCGGCCAGGAAATGATTCAGTTCTTCTGCATCCCAATTGCCGCCCTTGGCCAATAATTCCTTGGAATAGGCAAAGCCATCAATATGCCCTTTGCGCGCACCAAATACGCCCCACATCGCTGGCCCCACTTTATTCGCGCCGCCCTTTTCCATTGTGTGGCAAGCTGCACACAGTTTGGCCACCTTTGCGCCGTTTTCAACACTGGCAGTTGCCAATAGCGGCGTGATCGGCTCCAGCGGCACGTCAGCCACCGGCGCACCCCCTTCGGCTGGCGCAGCCAGTCCTTCAACGGGGAAAGCATCCTCTTTTAATTCATGCACATGGAAAATTTCTTCGGCCAGAATGCCGCCAAACATGGCCACAATGCCCGCGATCAAAATCGCGGCAAATGCCTTATTGAACCCCATACCACCCATTCATATCCTCCGAAGATTCTCTTGCAAACAAAGCTTTACCCAAGCCAGCCATGACTGTCGAGTACCAGGGGAACTTGACGCCGCCGGGGGTAAGCGTCCAAGAATAAAGCATGAGACCTATCATTATTATCCCCGCACGACTGGCCGCACAACGCCTGCCCAACAAACCCCTGGCTGATATCCATGGCCGCAGCATGATCGAATGGGTATGGCAACGCGCCGTAGATGCCAAAATTGCCCGCGTCGTGGTGGCGGCAGGCGACCCCGAAATTGTGGCGGTGATAGAAGCTGCTGGCGGCGAGGCCGTGCTGACGCCCCCTGGCCTGCCATCAGGCACGGACCGGGTGGCCTATGCCCTGGCTGAAATTGACCCAGACGAACATCACGATATTATCGTTAATTTACAAGGGGATTTGCCCAACATTGAAAGTAAGACTTTGGTAGCAGTGATCGATGCCCTGCATCAAGTCATGGATGCGGACATCACCACACCTGCGGCCATCATCACGCGCGAAGAAGAACTTCATACCAACAGTGTCGTGAAAATCGCGGCTGAAATTGCACCAGGGGAAACCACGGGGCGCGCGGTTTATTTCTCGCGAAACCTTATCCCATCTGGCGATGGGCCACATTATCACCATATCGGCGTCTATGCCTTTCGCCGCCATGCTCTGGAACGTTTTATGAAATTGCCGCCGTCTGGCCTTGCGCTACGCGAAAACCTGGAACAACTGCGCGCGCTGGCGGATGGCATGCATATTGAAATGGTATTGGTCGATCAAATCCCACAACCCGTGGATACGGCAGAAGATTTGGCGCGGGTGAAGGAATTATTGAAATGATCAAAGTCGCATTTCAGGGCTTGCCTGGCGCTTATTCACATGCGGCGGCCAATGCCGTTTATCCGGACGCAAGCTATCTGCCGTTTGCGTCATTCGAAGACACGCTGGCAGCGGTCGAAGACGGCGGTGTGGATTACGCCGTGATCCCGATGGAGAATGCGATTGCCGGGCGCGTGGCAGAAATTCAGATCCTGTTGCTGCAAACACAACTATATATTGTCGGCGAATATTTCCAGGCCATTGAACATTGCCTCCTGGGTCTGCGCGGCACGCAAAAATCAGATATTAAATTTGTGCATTCGCATTTTCAGGCCCTCTCGCAATGCCGCAAACATTTGCATGTATTAAAGATTGAACCCATCGTAGCACCCAATACTGCAATGGCCGCGCAAAGCGTGGCAGATGGCAGCGATAAATCCCACGGCGCGCTATCGTCCGCCCTGGCGGCAGAATTATACGGGCTGGATATTCTGAGCAGGGACATGGCGGACCGCACGGATAACTTCACGCGTTTTGTTATTATTGCGCGCAAACCGGTGGCGCATAAAGCCGATGAACCCAATTTGATTACCAGTTTTGTTTTTCGGGTGCGCAATATTCCGGCCGCATTGTTTAAAGCCCTGGGTGGTTTTGCAACCAATGGGGTGAACCTGATTAAGTTGGAGAGTTATATCCAGGACGGCAGCTTCATCGCCGCAGATTTTTATGCGGAGATTGAAGGCCACCCAGAGGCTCCACGCGTACAATTGGCCTTTGACGAATTGAAATTCTTTACAGAGAATTTGAGAATTCTAGGATCTTATGCACGGCATACGGCCCGCCAAACCAAATAGCCCGCAAAATCCATAAATTTATAATATAGACTGCTATTCCCAGCCGCTATAATGCTTGGGCAATGGCGAATCTCATCATCACGATTATCTCAATCGCACTTGTGGCCGTTGCTGCATTGATGGGAGCATATTATGGCGGCGAAGCATTTATAAAAAGCCAGACCAAGGCAAAAATTAGCCAGGTCATTTCCGCTTACTCACAAGTTGCCGCTGCATGGCACTTACATGCACTTAATAATTCCGGAAGCTATGCGGCACTCACAGCAGGCAACTCTGGCACACGCATTGAGGATAATCTTGTTCCCACATACCTGGGACAAAGCCCATCTATTCCAATTGATGTTATTGACGCCACTCAACATAGCTCCAACAGAATTTTTATCCGCTGGATGGGAAATTTCTGGCAAGGAGATCCTACACTCATAGATATGGCAATGACTTATACGACAAAGGACTTTTGCATCGCATTTGCCAAAGATGTAGGAAAAGACAATAATGACCCGGAGCGCACCACAACGCGTGATTTGCGTACCATTGGTATACGCCCAGTTGACTGCTATTGGCATGACGTCGATGGGGATAGTGTGATGGATGACATACCTACTGATCGTTATGTGATTGCCTACGAAGTGCATTAACCCATTTCCACCTCAGGCAAGGTTAAAATATATAAACGATCTCATATTACCATTTGACGAATTAGAGTTATTTCTAGAGAATTACCGCGTGCTTGGCACTTATGCCAAACATCAACATCGGGAACATTCAACATGTTCATGGAAGCCTTCTCCATAATCTGGGCATATCGCGAGGGATTTTTAAAAGGACTGATCGTCACACTGCAGTTGTGCGCGATCATCTGGTCTGTGGGCATCGTTGGTGGCGGCGCATTGGGTTGGGCCGGTGCGCGTTATCCGGTATGGGGGAAATTTATCCGCACCATGGCATTCCTGCTCAGCGGCCTGCCCATTCTGGTTTTGTTATTCTGGCTGCATTATCCGGCACAGGCAATTTTCAGTATCGTCATTGATCCCTTCATCACAGCCGTGTTTTGCTTCACATTGGTGAATTTATTTTCAGTGTCAGATCTGGTGCGGGGCGCAATTGCTGATTTCCCTCAGGAATATATCACCGCCGCCCGCGTTTGCGGCCTGACTACGCGCCAAACTATGCTGCAAATTCAATTGCCGATTATCCTTCGGCAAATTCTGCCAAGCCTGCTGACGCTGCAGGTTGTGATGCTGCACACCACATTGTTTGCCAGCCTGATATCCGTTGAAGAAATTTTCCGCGTAGCCCAGCGCATTAATGCAAGTATTTACAAGCCCGTTGAAATTTACACCGCGTTGGGCATGTTTTTTCTGGCAATATCATTGCCCGTCAATGGTTTTGCGCTCTGGCTCAAGGCGCGGTTCACGCGCAACATTTCGGAGCGTTAGATGCTCACTGCAAACAATCTCTCTAAATCTTTCGGCGCGCATCAGGTGCTGCGGGATATTTCTGTCACGATTGCGCCGGGCACGATCACCACCGTGATTGGCCCGTCCGGCACGGGCAAAACCACTTTGCTGCGCGCCCTGGCAATGACAGATGTGGCGGATAGGGGTGAAATCACCATGGACGGAAAAAATTATAAATTTCCCTGGCCAGAAAACGAAAAAATTTCTCCCAAGCCCTGGCCGCATATCACAGCCGTGTTTCAACAGCTATTTTTATGGCCGCACCTGACACTGCGAGAGAATATTTTACTGCCTGCACGGAATTTTCTGCGCGCAACCATGATGGATGAATTACAGGAATTAATTTCGGTTTTGGAGCTAGCTGGGTTCATTGACCGCTTTCCCAATGAAGCCAGCCTGGGTCAACGCCAGCGCATTGCCCTTGCCCGCGCGCTGATGCTCCAACCGCGCTATGTTTTAATGGACGAGGTAACTTCCGCACTCGACATCGAACAGGTGAGTAATATTCTGGGATTCCTGCCGCGATTAAAAGAGCGCGGTATTGGTGTTTTGATTATCACCCATGCGCTGAACTTCGCACGCCGCGCGGCGGATCATATCCTATTTATGGATCAGGGAAAGATGATTGAACACGGCAATGCAAGACTGCTTGATAATCCACAAACGCCGCGCCTCAAACAGTTTTTATCGATGGTAGAGGCTGCGCATTAAATTTCAAACGCGCCGCCACCTGTTTGCAAATGTGCGAGCATGGCATAGGCCGCCTGTGGGCTGGACTTTGGATTAATCAGCGATGGCGGTGAGAAAATTTCACTGGTTAAAACCGCGCCATCATGTGTTTCCACCTGAATTTTATGCGTATTGCCGGCGGCCATAGGATCCGCCCAAATCTCCACCGTGATATTAAATAATTCTTTTGCGCCATAGGGCGTACAGGCAAGCGCGAGCGTCACCCCCACATTGGTATTGGCCGGAAAGCCGCGCGCAGCATCCGGCGCGGATCCCACAAAAATTCTGAGCGGTGAAGTAATTGTTGCCATATTCATTTTATGATCCACCACGTAAGGTGCACCGGCCAAGGCATGCGGCGGCTTGGCGGAAATCAATTTTGCACTTTTAATGCCACGCAGCGCAAATGCGCGCACCGCATCAATCCCGCTTAGTGCGCCTGATGTCACCAGTAATTGACCGGGCACAGCCATT
>DPZW01000039.1 GCA_003536545.1 Rhodospirillaceae bacterium | reverse complement strand
CCACGCGGCCATTGGGCATTCCGCGCAATTACGAAGAAATGCTGCGCGCCAAGGTATTGCGTGATTTTGGCGGTTATAATCTGGGCCCTGTGGATGCGGATGAAAGCGCATATCGTGCTGGTTTCACACCCGACCAGGTGCGGGCATTTAAAGCCCTTGCGCTCGCGCCGACACGCGATTTCAAGTTTATCAAAGAGCGTTACCGCAAACTCGCCAAGCAATTCCACCCAGACGCCAATGGCGGCAGCGTGGCGGCGGAGGATAAGTTGAAGATCATCAACGAGGCCTATTCGGTCCTGAAAACCAACTTCCAGAATACCTAAAATTTAAGGGAACTGTCATTATAGGTTCATATTTTTCCAATATCATAAAAGATATAGGAGTATGGCGCATGTCCAACAATAACAGAGCACCCACTTATGATGAACTCGTTGCAATCAACAACGAGATCAGTGCACGGCTACACATGCATAAATTCGCGACCAGTCATGAAGAGCGTGCGATGCTTAAAGAGCGCAGCCCAGGGATATACGAAAAAAGACGTGCCATGCTGGATCAGCATGGTGCAGCAGCTTATACATTAAGCCCAGTAGATGAAACGGCTTTACGCGGACAGAAGAGAAATAATATAAATATGCAGACTGCGATCGCATCCAAAGAAGGTGCAGACGCAGAAGCCCGCGCTGCTTTTTGGGAAGGTTGTGAAAAGACAGCTCTGGTTACCCGCAATGTGGCAACTGGTGCATTGGTTGTTGTGGGTACAGTGGCCACTGGTGGTGCACTGGCTGCAGGATTAACGGGTGCAGCGACAATTGGCGGCGTGTCCGCTGCAACTTTGACTGTAGCAGGGACAGTTGCGTTTACAGGAGTCACAGTTGCTAATCTTTCCGGCAAAATTGCTGCGGGGAAGCAGTTAGATGGCGGAGATTACGCTGAACTTTTGTTAACGGTTTTGCCTTTTGGTGCAGGTAAAGCTGGTTTATTATTGAAAGAAACATTGGGCGCGGCTCGTGCGGCAAAAGCTACAAAACTAATCCAAGAAGCGCAGCGTCTGGCACAGGCTGAGAAAACTCCCGTTGGGAAAGCTGTGGAAAAAGTTCTACAGCGTACAGCGGCTGGCCGTGAGGCTGTGAGTGATTTTGTCACTGGATGTCGTAATCGCGTCATTAAACCGTCTTCCGGCTTAGGAAAAATTCTTGAAGAAAGTAAAGCTTTGAAGGGGGCACAGCAGGAAGCCAAGAGATTACAAAATATGATGCGCCAAAATATGAAAGATCAAAAGCGGCTGCAGCAAATCACGGACCAATTGGGCAAACTGAAAGCAAAACATCCTGGCATCGCGGGTGATATCGATCCAAAATTGATGAAAGATCTGCAGAAGAAAGGCATTACACTAACAAATTCATGGACTGCTGCAGATGGCAAGGTCATGGCTACAGGAAATAATCTGTCGAATAGTCTACGTAATGTTGCCGGAAATGCTGGCAAGGCATTGAATACACCGCTGACTAGAAGAACAGCCGGCGCGGCGGGTGTTGTAGGAGCTTATGGTTTGGGTGCGCGCGGTTCACAGTCCAACGTACCTAATGGCAGCGCACCTGAAGATGTGCAACGCACCTATTATGCGTCACTTGGTAATTTGGGTGAACCACCGGCTTTGGGCACAGAAACTCCAGTTTTGCCGCCTGCACCACAGGTATTTCCAATTGCACCTGAAGTTGAAACTTATCATACAGAAATTAATAACCAGCTGCAGCAAACAGGATTTAAAGTTGCAACTAACACAGAAGCCCCACAACAAACCTCTTTTGATGCGGAAACACAAACGGTTAAAACAGCAGATTTGTCTAAACTGAATAGCTATTGGCAACAAGTTAGCCTGACATTCCGCGAACAATTGATCGGAAAAACGCCTGAAGCGATTGCGCATATGACAGGAGAAGGCAAGGCAGAGATTGTCACATATATCCGTGAAGCATTAAAAAGCGGTATAGATAAAACTGAAATGTCTGCCCATATTAATGGTATGCTGAATGGAGAGTCAGCGGGTGCACGGATAGTGCCTAAAGTGCATCAGCCAGATGGCCTGTCGAATAGCTCAGCATCTGGCTTCTTGGGCGATAGCTTGCAGTTCAATAACCCTACATCTCCAACGCAACCTGGTGTAGGTGGCCGTGTTGTTCCACCACAGAATGATCCAAATTTATTCCCACCGCGCGTGGATGGTCTTCCGCCTGTGCAACAACCACAATATACAAATACTCAGAATCCAAATTTGGCCCCAGTTTGACAGTGGATTTGAATAAACCCGCGTGACTTTTGATTTTTCATGCCCTAATTTCGGGGCATGAAAAATATTGTGTCCTCCCATAAAATTGACAGCAAAAAAATCTTTGGTTTTGATCCGGGTTGGCCGGTGATGGGCTTTGACAGCGTGCCTGATGGCCTGGCGGAATATGTGCCTGTGGCAGATAACAGTTATTGTTTTGATGTGGCCACCACGCGCGCTATTCTGGCAGGCTTTACGCATAACCGCCGCGTCCTCATCCAGGGCTTTCACGGCACGGGAAAATCCACACATATCGAACAGGTGGCCGCGCGACTGAATTATCCATGTGTGCGCATTAACCTCGATAGCCACATCAGCCGCGTGGATCTGCTCGGCAAGGATGCGATTATTCTGCAGGACGGCAAGCAGATTACCACTTTCCAGGAAGGCATGCTCCCCTGGGCTTATCAACGTCCCGTCGCGCTCGTGCTTGATGAATATGATGCAGGCCGACCGGATGTGATGTTTGTCATTCAAAGATTGCTCGAGGCCGATGGGCGTTTGACTATTCTCGATCAAAACCGCGTGCTGCATCCGCATACATCTTTCCGTTTGTTTGCAACGGCCAATACGGTGGGGCTGGGCGATGCGTCTGGGCTATATCACGGCACGCAACAGCTCAATCAGGGCCAGCTCGATCGCTGGAACGTGATTGCAACGCTGAATTATTTGCCACAAGCCATGGAAGAAAAAATGGTGCAATCGAAATTGCCGCAGCTGGATAAAAAAACTATCACGCGCATGGTGGAGCTGGCGACGATGACGCGCGTTGCGTTTCAGGCAGGCGATCTGGCCACGGTGATGTCACCGCGCAGCGTGATTGCCTGGGGCGAGAATATTCAGATTTTTGGTGATGTGGGCGAGGCTTTGCGCGTGACATTTATTAATCGCTGCGACGAATTGGAACGCCCGGCACTGGCGGAATTCTTCCAGCGTTGTTTCGGTGAAGAACTGAAACTCGCGGCATGACGCGCGTTGCCAACAGCGAAATCCTGCGCCAAGCCAATGAGGCAACTTACCGCGCGGTGGCACAATTGCCGCGCAGTGAAATTTATCTCTCATCTGGCATTCTGGAAAATAAATCTTATAAAAGGCACGAAGCTATTGGCCTGATGCGGGCCGAGGCGGACCGCAAAGCGATTTGGCAACGTTTTCATGATGAGAAAATTTACGAAACCGGCGCGCCGGATGATACGCTCGCGCTCGCCTGTTACCGCGCACTGGAAGAAGCACGCGTAGAAGCTGTTGCAAATATCCCACTGCCCGGCACGGCAAAGAATATTGATTATTTTTTGTATGATGAAACGCGGCGGCGGGATCTGTCACATAGCGAGGCAGGCGATGTCCTGGCGATGCCGCTCGTGCTGCGCCGCTGGGCGCGCGCAGAATTTCTAGGAATGAAACTGGATGTGCCGGAAGCGTGGCATGGCTGGATGCAAAATCATTTGTCGCACTACGCGGAAAAACTTTCTGCGCAAATTCAGAACCAGAAAACTTATGCGGAAATTACACAAACTTTGCTCGCTGATTTGGGTTTCAAAAAACAAATGGATGAAGCCGATAGCCATGACGATCCATTTTCACAAATTCCACCTGATGTACCGAAAATGGAAAATGATGACGACAGCACAGGCGCGCAAATCCAAAGCGCAGATGAGTTAATCGAAGACAACGGCGAAGAAACGGCCCCCGCTGATTTAGGCCAGATGATGGAAGCCGGTTTCAATCCCGGCGGTGCGGGCGCGCAAGAAAAATCCGGGAAGCGTCACGCACGGCCTGAATGGATTCATGCACTGGAAAGCCCATCAGATTATAAAGTTTATACGCGTGAGTTTGATGAAATTGTGCCGGCAGAAAAATTGGCGAGTACAGATGAAATGCGGCAATTGCGCCAACAGCTGGATGAAGCTTTGCCGCCATTGGGGCCAATCATCACGCGCCTGGCCAACCGCCTGCAGCGGCAATTGATGGCGCAACAACAACGCCACTGGGTGTTTGATCAAGACGAAGGGATTTTGGATAATGCACGCCTGGCGCGTGTGATTGTGAACCCCACCCATGGCCTACAATTTAAACAGGAAGTCAAAGGTGATTTTCGCGACACTGTGGTTTCGTTATTACTCGATAATTCCGGATCCATGCGTGGCCGTCCGATTTTAATGGCGGCACTGGCGGGGGAGATTATTACGCGGACGCTGGAGCGTTGTTCGGTCAAAACGGAAATTCTCGGTTTCACCACGGCAACATGGAAAGGCGGCCGCGCGCGTGATGCGTGGCACCGCGATCAACAACCGGCCACGCCGGGACGCCTGAATGAATTGCGCCACATCATTTATAAATCCGCCGATACGCCGTTTCGTCGCGTGCGCAATGCTTTGGGCGTGATGTTGAAAGAGGGATTGCTGAAAGAAAATGTGGATGGTGAGGCTCTGACGTGGGCCGCGCAACGCCTGGCCAAGCGGCCCGAAGCGCGGAAAATTCTGCTCGTGATATCAGACGGCGCGCCCGTAGATGATGCCACGCTGGCCGCCGCGCCTGCGATGTATCTGGAACGCCACTTGCAGCAGGTGATTAACACCATTGAAACCAGCGGCAAAATCGAACTCCGCGCGATTGGCATCGGCCATGATGTGCGGCGATATTATTCGCAGGCAATTACAATTCAGGATGTGGCAGCACTGGGGCAGACGCTGGTCGGGCAATTGGGGGAGTTATTTCATAAATAATTTCTCTCCACTTGGATCGGGAAGGGAAATGGTAAGCTAAGGCGACCAGCCACTATCATTTTCTTCTATATCTCGGTCTTCCAAATGCTCGCCGCGGATAATGGCGGATAGAGCGCGCAGGACGTCTTCGATGCCTTCGCCGCTCACGCCGGAAATCGGAAATATTTTAGTTTTTGCGGCGCGCCGAAGTTTCTGCATTTTGGTTTTGATGTCATCGGCCGCCATCGCATCAATTTTATTCAAGGCGATGATTTCGATTTTATCCATGACGTCTTCATCATATTCCGATAATTCATGGCGGATCATCTTATAGGCGGCCACCACGTCTTCCTGCGTGCCGTCGATCAAATGCAATAACACTTTGCAGCGTTCGATATGGCCTAAAAACCGTGTGCCCAATCCCGCGCCTTCCGATGCGCCTTTGATCAGCCCCGGAATATCCGCGATGACAAATTCCATGCCGTCCTGGTTTACGACCCCCAATTGGGGTTTGAGAGTCGTAAAGGGATAATCCGCAACCTTTGGCTTTGCCGCTGTCGTGCGTGCAAGAAACGTGGATTTTCCGGCGTTCGGCATGCCCAGCAAACCCACATCCGCGATTAATTTTAATTGCAACCAAACCGAAATGGTTTGGCCGGGAAAACCGGGCGTTGCGTATTTGGGTGCCTGGTTGGTTGAAGATTTATAATGCGCATTGCCCATGCCGCCGTCGCCGCCGCGCAGCAGCCGCACTTCCTGTCCCACTTCGGTGAAATCGGCCAGCAAATATTCGCGGCTGTCATCAAACACCTGTGTGCCGATGGGTACCTTCACAATCATATCTTTGCCGTTTGCGCCGTGACGGTCGCGGCCTGAACCGTTATGCCCGTGTTCGGCTTTGAAATGCTGTTGATAGCGAAAATCGATTAATGTGTTGAGGTTGGCCACCGCAATAAAATTCACATCGCCGCCTTTGCCGCCATCGCCGCCATCCGGGCCGCCGTATTCAATATATTTTTCGCGCCGGAAAGCGATACAACCGCCGCCGCCGTTGCCGGACTGCAAATGGATTTTAGCTTCGTCTAGAAATTTCATAATGAGTTCAAACTATCAGAAAATAAAAATGGCCGCAAAGCAAATGCCCGCGGCCATTTTTTGAATTCAGTAATCAGGTTACGCGTTTTCTTTGATGCGCACTGCTTGGCGGCCACCGCGTGCCATGAAAAACTCAACCGCACCTGCAACTTTTGCGAAAATGGTGTGGTCGG
>DPZW01000128.1:20354-20487 GCA_003536545.1 Rhodospirillaceae bacterium | reverse complement strand
AATCGCGATGGATGCGCTGCGCTGCCCACCGGCGGATGCGAACGTCACTAAATTATCAGGTGGTGAACGCCGCCGCGTTGCGCTGGCGCGCTTATTGCTTTCTAAACCAGATTTATTGCTGCTCGATGAGCCG
>DPZW01000128.1:19048-20147 GCA_003536545.1 Rhodospirillaceae bacterium | reverse complement strand
GCTGCTCGATGAGCCGACGAACCATCTGGATGCTGAATCCGTGGCATGGCTGGAGCGCACCTTGCGGGAATTTACCGGTACAGTCGTGATGATTACACATGACCGTTACTTCCTTGATAACGTCACGGGCTGGATTTTGGAATTGGATCGTGGTCGCGGCATTCCGTATGAAGGCAACTATTCGACCTATCTGGATGCGAAGGTAAAACGTGCCGCACAGGAAGCGCGCGACGAAGAAGGCCGTGCCAAAACCCTATCGCGCGAAAAGGAATGGATGGGCCAGAGTGCCAAAGGCCAGCGCGTGAAAAATGCTGCGCGTATCAAGCAGTACGAAGAGCTGATGTCTGCTTCGGAAAATCAGCAGTTGGGCAGCGCGCAGATTATTATTCCGACGCCGCCACGTTTGGGCGAGAATGTGATTGATGGGATTAATATCCATAAATCTTTTGGCGATAAAATGCTGATTGAAGGTTTAAATTTCAAATTGCCGCGTGGTGGGATTGTGGGCGTAATTGGCCCCAACGGCGCAGGCAAGACAACATTATTCCGCATGATTACCGGTGCGGAAAAACCAGATAGTGGCGAAGTCAAACTAGGTGAGAGCGTGAAGCTCGGTTACGTGGATCAGTCCCGCGAAAGTCTGGACGGAAATAAAACTGTCTTTGAAGAAATTTCTGAAGGCAATGAATTACTGGATTTGGGTAAGCGTACCATGCCGTCACGTGCCTATGTTTCATCCTTTAACTTTAAGGGATCGGATCAACAGAAAAAAGTTGGCACATTATCGGGCGGTGAGCGTAACCGTGTGCATCTGGCAAAAATGTTAAAATCAGATGCCAATGTTTTATTGCTCGATGAGCCGACGAATGATCTGGATGTCGATACGCTGCGCGCGCTGGAAGACGCTTTGGGAAGTTACCCTGGCTGCGCTGTGATTATTTCGCATGATCGCTGGTTTTTAAATCGCATCGCCACGCATATCATGGCCTTTGAAGGTGACAGCCATGTCGAATGGTTTGAAGGCAATTTTGAAGATTACGAAGCAGACCGTGTGCGCCGTCTGGGCGCGGATGCCCTGAACCCACACCGGATTAAATAC
>DPZW01000128.1:679-18830 GCA_003536545.1 Rhodospirillaceae bacterium | reverse complement strand
AAAACCCGCCAATTGGCGGGTTTTTGTTTTTAGAAGTCCGGCATCATCGGCCCAGGTGCCGGCGGAGACGGAGCAGGCGCAGGAGCTGGGGCCGGTGCAGGAGCTGGGGCCGGTGCAGGTGGGGATGGGGCCGGTGCAGGTGGGGATGGGGCCGGTGCGGGTGACGGAGAACCCTCTTCTGCTTCCTCTTCCTCTGGCTCAGGGCCTGGTGTCGGAGACGGCGCAGGTGGTGAAGGCGTAGGGTCCGGCGCAGGCGGTGACGGCGGCGGCGGAGTTGGATCCGGTGCCGGTGGAGTTGGATCCGGCGCAGGCGGAGTTGGGTCCGGTGCAGGCGGAGTTGGATCCGGAGCCGGGGGTGAAGGAGGTGAAGGCGTTGGGCCCGGAGGATCTTCCGTGCCGCTGGCAGGGCAGGTTGGCCCAGGATAATCTGTGGCATCCGTATCCGGTGTTGCCCCAAGGCGGTGATAAATAACGTATGGATATGCTGCGGCATTTCCAAAAGTGCCATCATTTTCAAAGCAACCCACATCGCCGCAGGCTGCTGCATTAATATTGGCAGAAAATGTGCGTAGCGCAGTGGGTGCTGTTCCCTGGCGCAATGTTTCAGAAGCATAACAGGTGCGCTCGCTGGAACTGCCGCTAGGCATGCGGATCAGCAGAATTGGGTTTTCCATAAAACTGGAAGATTCATTCCAGTAATAAGCCATGGTGCCATCTGCGCCTTCGGGGATTTGAACATCCCCAAGATAACGCGTGCCCACTAATGTCTGCAGGTCGCTGACACTGCAATAAGCCGAATTGCTGCAGGCACCAGGATAACTTGCCGATGGGCGTGGCATTGTGCCGCCGTTACGCTGGGACCAGAGATTAACAGATCCGGATAGTTGCGTCAGGTAATTTGTATATTTGGTCGCCTTGGTGCGCGCCTGTCCATCCAGATAACCGCCGCCGCCATAAAACATGCCTGCCAGGCCAATGGCCCCTGCGAGTGTGATTGCAAGAATGGTGACGACAAGATTGCTCATATATCCTCAGGCTGCACGGGTTATTATAGCATGTATAAAATGGTTAAACCAAATACATTAGCCTGTAAATTGGCTTCTTTGCTGGGTTATAGGCTTAGAACATAAATCACCGTATAGGTGTCTGAGACTTCGCCAATCGTCAGCGTAACTTTCTTGGTGCCCAACCCGAAGACAGGCGTCGGGGTTATCCGAACCTGAACGCTATCGCCCGGATGAAAACTCCCCGCCGTAGTGGTCCATGCACCGCCATTGATGCGGTAAGCCGCCGTTGCGTTCGCACAGCTGGTGCAGGCGATAGAAATTGTCGTGCTTGTGTCGAAACCGCTGGGAATGACGATGGAGGACAGAGTTGATCCCGTGCTGAGCAGATAAAGGATATTATCCGGGCCAATATTGAACGGGTCAGGCGTTGTATCAGGCAGCGGTGCAGGCGCAGGTGTGGGTTCTGGTGTCGGTGTCGGCGTGGGTGATGGTGCAGGTGCAGGTTCTGGTGTCGGCACGGGTGTTGGCGATGGCGTCGGTTCTGGTGCAGAAGTCTCCATGCACTTCGGGTCTATTTCATCATGTTGATTAATATCTGGTCGCGCACCTAGCCGGACATAGGTGACATAAGGATAAGTATCTGCAGGACCAAATGTTCCATCATTTTTAATGCACCCGCTTTTGCCGCACATATACCGATTGATATTAACGGTTCCCTCGCCCCATTCACGCAGTGCCGCCGGCTTTTCACCTTGCCGCATGCTTTCAACATTCTCACAAGTTTTGGTTTCAATTTCTTCGTTATTCAATCGTAGCAACAGCACCGGATTTTCCATCGTATGACTGGTTTCATCCCAGTAAAGCATCATGGTGGTATCCATATCTTCAGGGATAGGAGTTTCTTTCAAGTAGCGCGGTCCCAGTAAAGCCTGCAGATCAGATGCACTGCAATATTTGGAATGACTGCAGGCAGCCGGGTAATTCATATTCGGGCGCGGAAAAGTATTACCATTTTTCTGTGACCAAAGTTGAATAGCAGAGGCATATTCATTTAAGAAATTTGTGTAACGCACGGCGCGTGCCTGTGCCTTGCCGTCCATGTAGGCATTGCCGCCATAAAATATCCCCATTATACTGGCCATTGCAGTCAGGATAACGGCAATCACGGTAACGATCAGGTTATTCACGCCTCGCTCCTTAACAAACAATCATTTTATCAGAAATCAATGTCCAAACCAAATTCACTCACCCGCGGTATGCAGTTGATTGCAAATTATGCGAAAACTTTGCCCAATAATGCGGGCGTTTATCGCATGATTGATGCAGACGGTGGTGTGCTTTATGTCGGCAAAGCAAAAAATTTACCGAAGCGTGTGATGCAGTATACGCAGATCAATCGCCTGCCCACGCGCCTCAAGCGCATGGTGTCTGCAACGCATACAATGGAATTCATGGTGACACGGTCAGAGGTGGAGGCTCTGCTTTTGGAGGCGAATCTCATCAAAAAGCTCCAGCCTAAATATAATGTCGCATTGAAAGATGATAAATCTTATCCGCTGGTTTTAATCACAACCGATCATGATTTTCCGCAGCTGGTTTATCATCGTGGGCCACGTAATCGCGAAGGGCGTTATTATGGCCCATTCGCATCAGGTGGCGCGCTGTACCAAACGCTGGAAGTACTGCATAAAGCTTTTCAGCTCCGCAACTGTAATGACCATTATTTTGCACAGTGCAAACGCCCCTGTTTGCAATATCATATCAAACGCTGCACCGCGCCCTGCGTGGGCTATGTGAGCAAAGAAGATTACGCGCACCAGGTGGAATCCACCGAAAAATATTTATCGGGCAAAAGCAGTGAAGTACAGGCGGATCTGGCTCGGCAAATGGAGGCAGCATCCGATGCGCGAGAATTTGAACAGGCAGCAGCATTGCGCGATCGCATCCGCGCGCTCACCTATTTGCAAACCAAACAAATGGCCGTGCTGCCTGACGGGGATGACATGGATGTCATCGCCTTTCATCAAATGGGTGGGCGCAGCGCGGTGGAAGTATTTTTTTATCGCGGGGGCGCATCTTACGGCAACCGTAGTTTGTTTCCCAAGCATGAAGCAGATACCGACGCAGATGAAATTTTTATCAGCACCATTATGCAATTCTATGCCGATAAAATCCCGCCGCCGAAAATTTTGCTCAACCGTGAACTGCGTGAACAGGATTTATTAGAAGCCGCGCTGACATCGCGCGCAGGTCACCGCGTGGTGATTAATGTGCCGCAACGTGGCGCGAAAACGGATATTATGGCGGCGGCGGAAATGAATGCAAAATCCGCACTTGCCCGTCATGTGGCAGGCAAGGCACAGCAGGAAACTATGCGTTCAGACATCGCGGAATTGTTGGGTCTGGGTGCGCCGCCACAGCGGATCGAAGTGTATGATAACTCGCATCTTTCGGGGCAATTCGCGGTGGGTGCCATGATTGTCGCGGGCCCGCTGGGCTTTGAGAAAAAGCACTACCGCAAATTCAATATTAAAACCGTCAAGGACATGCGGGATGATTACGCGATGATGCGTGAAATGCTCACGCGCCGCTTAACCCGATTGCAGCAAGAGTTGGCCGAAGGCAGTGCAGCAGACCGCCCGGATTTAATCATCATTGATGGCGGCAAAGGACAACTTTCCGCTGCGCATGGCGTGATGACTGAAATGGGCATTGAAGACATTGCCATTATTTCAATGGCGAAGGGCGCAGACCGTGATGCGGGACGCGAATGGATTCACCAGCCTGACCGTGAGCCCTTTCAATTGTCGGAGAATGATCCGCGCCTGGCGTTTCTGCAACGTTTGCGTGATGAAGCGCATCGCTTTGCCATCGGCGCACACCGCCTGCGGCGCGGCAATGCCATTCGCAGCAATAGCATGGATGATATTCCCGGCATCGGTGCCGCCCGGCGCAAAGCCTTACTGCATCATTTTGGTTCTGCACGCGCGGTCCAGCAGGCGGGGGTGGATGACCTGCAAAAAGTATCAGGTATCAGCGCGGCAATGGCGCAGAAAATATACGACTATTTCCAGAGCTAACGCGGGAATTCGGCCATTTTTTCCTTGTTGACCCCAGCCTGAGGGGCTATGTTGGGACATTATTATTTGAATCAGCATTTCATCCACGGGGGGCTGCAGTTGTCAGATCCAATCACCATGCAAACATCTCGCTCACTCGCGCTGCTTCTCGGCACCGCTGCTATTTCGATTGTTCTTACCTCTCCCGCCCATGCTGATGTGATAATCGATCAACAGCAACTTACAGGTCAGGGTAAAAGCGTTGCAGAGCAGGCTTATGGCGATGTGCGCCAGGTCCGTTCGCCGCTGGGCGGTATAAGCATTCTGCCGGTCAGCAATGAACCTGTGGTGATTTCATCGCGCGGTGCAGGCACCAAATCCAGTCTGGCGGCTTCCGCCAACGCACCTATCGCACTTAAACCTTTGTCCAAATGGGGTTTGGCTGTGCCTGCCACGCCGATTTCGACCGGTGCACGCACCGCAATTTTGTTAAAACCACCGGGGAACGTGAACCAGGTGATTAACCAGTTGGCAAAACAATCCCCGTTGCGCAATGCGCCGATGCAAACAGCGGATGCTACGCCGCTTCGTCTCCGTCCGCCTGCGCCCATCCCGCCAGCACCGCAATTCGCACAAGTGCCGATGCCCAATACGCAGGTCATTGTGCCGATGCTGGCTGCAATACAGCCGCAAACACAAATTCAAATGGTTGCAGCTTCTGCGCCTGAAACAACGGTGGCACCTGCGCCGATGCAGATGGCCATGAATGCTGCGCCTGCTGCAGCTGCAGTCCCAGTTTCGCAAATGGGTGAATTGCGTGCGGAAGATGTGGTTGCGCTGGATCTGGGTGCACCGCCAAGCACGACGGCAACGCCTGCCTCTGCCCCTGCTGCGCCTGCACCAGAAAAAACAGAAATGATGAAGCCTGTTGCCGCACCGCCTGCGGCTGCCGCCCCAGAAGAAAAATCAGATTCAGATATTTTGCCGGATGTACCGAAATTCATGCCGCCCCTGGATGATGAACCTGCAGTGGTTAAAACTTCAGATAACATGCCTGCGCCAGAGCCTGTGCAGACTGCCAACGCAGAACCGCAATTCATTTCGCCTTTGACTGAAGGCTTGCCAATGGAAGAAGAGAAATCTTCCAGCAATGAAACATCTGACAAGGTTGCCCTGGCTGCACCAGCTGCTGTTCCTGTATCCAAAGCTACACGTGAAGAAGCACAAACGGATAAAAACAAAAATTTAATCCTGGCAGATGCAACACCAGCTGAGCTTTCAGCCAAAGCCAAAGAAGTTGTAGCCAAAGCCGAAATTAAAAATGTCTTGCCAGATATTCCGCCTGCACTCCCAGCAGAGATGGCTGCAACACATGCGTCGGCCGATGAGGCTGCGGATGCAGTCGCTTTATCTCTGGCAGAACCGATTGAAAAACAAAATACACCTGTGCCAGTGCCGCCGGAGACCACACTTGCAATTGCATCTGGTGCGGCAATGACGGCTGACCGCGTTGAAATCAGCAACGAAGGTGTCAGTAAAACCGAGGCCGCGGAGGCTAACGCAAAACTCGCTGCTGCCCTTCAGGAAAAAGAGGCTGCGGAAAAAGCACGCATAGAAGCTGAAAATGCTGCCAGACTGCAGGCAGAAGAAGCAGCACAAAAACTGGCCGCTGCCGAAGAAGCCCGCAAGCTGGCAGAAGCAGAAGCTGCTGCTCAGGCCAAAGCCGTTGCTGAAGCAGAAATGAAAGCCAGGGAAAAAGCTGAGGCCACGCTCAAAGCGCAGGCTGATGAAATGGCGCGTCAACAGCAGGCGGAAATTGAACGTCTTGCTGCCGAAGCTAAATTGCAGGCCGACGAAATGGCACGCCAACAGCAGGCCGAAATTGCACGCATCGAAGCTGAAGCGAAAGCGCAAAGCAGTATGCGCGCTGAAACCATGGCACAGGAGCAGGCTGAAGCAATTGCCAAGGCACAGCTTGAGGCTGATGCCCGCGCGGTAAAGCAAGCCCAAGAAATGGCGAAAGAGCAGGCTGAGATATTGATGCAATCGCGTCTCGCTGCAAATGATCCGGATGATCTGGATGCCGTCAAGGTTAATGAATCCAAAATTAAAGATATGGCGCGCCAGCAATTGGCTGATGCACGTGAGCGCATTGAAAATAAATCACGCGCTGTGCCCGTGCAGCCAGTTGAACACACCACGCTGGTGGAATTGCCCAAAATTGTCCAGAAATCAAATATTCAGGAAGCATCGCTATCCGCAGGTGCAATGACGGATGCAGGTGGTGCAATGGCGGAAACTGCGCCGCTCGTGCAGAAGACCGTGCTGTTCCAATCTGGCATCAGTGCATTGCCGTCTGATGCTTCGGCAGCGGTGAGCGAGCTTGCGCAGCAGATGAAAAATAACCGCGATGCAAAATTGATTATCAATGCCTATGCAGACTCATCATCACAGACGGGTGCGGCATCTCGCCGTCTGTCCCTGCAGCGTGCAATTTTAATTCGTGACGCGCTGAACAAGCAGGGTGTGCCGATTTCACGTGTTGAAGTGCGTGCGCAAACCGCTGCGCCGGGTGAGATTAATCCCGATCGCGCCGATATCGTACTGCAGTAATTAAAAGAAACCGAGTTCGGCCTTTGCGCTGTCGGACATCATTTCTTTTGTCCATTGCGGTTCCCAGACGATTTCAACATTCACGTCGCCTTTGAAATCCGGCGCGTAATTCATGATCGCGTTCTGCACCATGCCGGGCATTTCATGTGCGACCGGGCAGCCGGGTGAAGTGAGCGTCATTTTGATATCCGCATTGCCGTCCTTGTCGAACTGCAGGTCGTAAATCAGGCCCAGCTCATACAGGTTCACCGGAATTTCCGGATCATAAACGCGGCGCAGTGCCTGCACGATCTGCGGCACCAATGGATGGCCCTCAGGCGCATGGAAATTTGCGGGCGTGATGATCGGATCATCCCAGGCAATGGTTTCATCAGTTTCGGGTTCCGGGGTGTAAACAGGTCTTGTCATGATAACATCTCCAGAGTTTGGGTCAGTGCATTTGTGAAAGATGAAACATCATCCATTGTATTATAAACGCCAAATGAAATGCGCGCGGTGGCAGTGACGTCCAGTTTTTGCATCAACGGCATGCAGCAATGATGTCCCACGCGGACAGCGATATTTTGCTTGTCCAGCAAGGTTGCGATGTCCTGTGGGTGTGCGCCATCAACCGTAAATGAAATAATACCGGATGTCGCCGCTGCGCCGTGAATTTTCACGCGCGGCATATTTTGCAGCTCCAGTTTCATGGCAGCGTGCAGGGCACTGTCATGTTCGGCGATATTTTGCATGCCGAGTTCGCGCATAAAATCAATTGCGGCGGCAAGGCCAACGGCTTCTGCAATCGGCGGCGTCCCTGCTTCAAAGCGGCGCGGCGGCGCGGCGTAAGTGATTTTATCGAATGCGACCGTTTCAATCATATCCCCGCCGCCCAAGAATGGCGGCAGGTCGTTCAGCAAATCCGATTTGCCGTAGAGCACGCCGATGCCCGATGGGCCGTAGCATTTATGCCCAGTGAAAACCATGAAATCACAATTTAGATCACGCACATTCACAGGTGCGTGATAAATCAGCTGCGAGGCATCAATCATCACCTTCGCACCCATGTGATGCGCCATGCCAATGATTTTATTCATTGGCGGAATGATGCCCAGCGCGTTCGACATGCCGGTCACAGAAACCAGTTTTGTTTTTGACGTCAGCAGTTGCTGATATGCGTCCAAATCCAGCGTGCCATCCGCCAGCAGGGGGATAACTTTGATGATAATGCCCTTACGTTCACGCAGCATATGCCACGGCACAATATTTGCGTGATGTTCGAGCTCAGAAATAATAATCTCATCAGCCACGTTCAGTGATGCGCCAAAAGAATGGGCGAGGAGGTTAATCGCCTCGGTCGCGTTCTTTGTATAAATTATTTCATCTGCCCGCGCGCTGATGAATGCTGCCACAGTTGATTTGGATTTTTCATAAGCCTCGGTGGCGCGCCGTGCGATATCGTAAACGCCGCGATGCACATTGGCATAACTGCCCGCATAAAATGTCTGCATCGCATCCAGCACCAGCTGCGGCTTCTGCGCGGTTGCAGCGGTGTCAAGATAGGTCAGGCGCGGGTGCGCCTTGAAAACGGGGAATTGATCCTTAAGCCCGGCCGGCAGCATCGGAAATCTCCGACTGTTTGGCCTGCATGGATTCCACGAAAATATCGCGGATGTCTTCTTTGCTGATCTGCTGCAATGCATCCATCAAAAACGCTTCGATCAGCAATGCACGCGCGAGTTCGGCCGAAAGGCCGCGTGAACGCAGATAAAACATGGCATTGTCATCCAGCTGGCCAACCGTCGCGCCGTGCGAACATTTCACGTCATCCGCGTAAATTTCCAGCTCCGGCTTCGCATTGATTTCTGCCTGCGGCGACAGCAACAATGCCTGGTTCATCTGATAACCATCTGTTTTTTGCGCGATCTGATGCACATGGATTTTGCCCTGGAACACGCCGCGCGATTTCCCGCCCAGTACGTTCTTCACCGTCTGGCGCGAGAGGCAATGCGGTGACTGGTGATTGATCACAGACGTAAAATCCGCATGCTGCGTGCCGCCCAGCAGTGCCGCCGCATTCACGTTCGTGATCGCATGCTCGCCGTTCAAATAACTGGTAATTTCATGGCGTGACAGACGCGCGCCGAGCGTCAGGGAAAAATGATCCAGTTCACTGCCTTCCGCCAGCTGCGTTTCGGTGAATGTCAGATGCGTTGCCGTCTGGTCGTCATCCTGCAGGCGGTAATGGTGGAATTTGGAACGCGCGCCCAGATCGAATTCATGCACGATGTTTGTGACGGCATTTTCTGCTGATGTGTGATGCTGGATCAGCGTCGCTTCCGCATCTGCTTCGAGATGCACGAGTACGCGGAGGTGATTAACGGAATCTTTTCGACCAAAACTATGCATGAAAACCGGCTGATCCAGTTTCACGCCATGCGGCACGTAAATCAGAATACCGTCCGTGAATTCCGCAAGGTTCAGCGAGATCAGGCTGCGTGTTTTCCCTGGTGTGGAATTGCCGAGGCTCTGGCGCACACGTTCATTATTATCCGCCAGTTGCTGCGACAATGGCGCAATAATTACGCCAGCCGGCAGTTTAGGTAATTGGCCTTTGATGTATTTGCCGTCGACAAAATCCAGTGTGATCGCATCTTTGATTTGCGACCGGAATTTTTGTGCATCACCACTGCCGGGTTTGGCGCGCAATTTTTCAACGCTCCACGCGGCGGGCAGGGACGTGTATTTCCAGGATTCTGATTTGGCGGGCAGGCCAAGGCGCGTGATATTTTCATTCGCCTCGATGCGCCAGTCAGACAGCCAAGATGGCAGGGCAGTCATTACGCTGCTGCCTTTTCCGCGATACCGAATGCTGCGTAACCTTCAGCTTCCAGTTTGTGCGCGAGTTCAGGTCCACCCGATTGCACGATGCGGCCATCCGCCATGATATGCACGTAATCCGGTTTGATGTGATCAAGCAGGCGCTGGTAATGCGTGATGATCAGGAAACTGCGGTCTGGTGCGCGCAGACGGTTCACGTTTTCCGCCACGATGCGCAGTGCATCGATATCGAGGCCGGAATCCGTTTCATCCATGATCACCATGCGCGGCTCGAGCAGCGCCATCTGCAGTGCTTCCATGCGTTTTTTCTCGCCACCGGAAAAACCGACATTGATCGGGCGTTTCAGCATTTCATCGGATACGCCAAGTTTATTCGCGACATCGCGCTGTTTTTTCAGAAACGCGGCGGCGTTGATTTCATCTTCCCCGCGTGCGCGGCGCAGCGCGTTCAGGGCGGTGCGCAGGAATGTTGTCGTCGCAACGCCCGGAATTTCAACCGGATATTGAAACGCCAGGAAAATCCCCAGCGCGGCGCGTTCGTCCGGCGCCAGTTCCATGATGCTGGCGCGGTCATAGAAAATATCGCCATCCGTTACTTCATAATCCTCACGGCCCGCCAATACGTAGGACAGCGTGGATTTGCCGCTGCCGTTCGGTCCCATGATCGCATGCACTTCGCCCGGGTTGATGTCGAGCGTCAGGCCTTTGAGGATTTCATTGCCATCAACGGCGGCGTGTAGGTTATCGATACTAAGCATTTTCTTTCCTCATAAATGGTAAGGCAATGGGTATGCGAAACTTAATTCGGGATATGTTTTTTTGACTTTCGATCTTTTCTTTGGATAGTCCAAGAGACGCAGAAAAAATTTGAATGCCTCCTCGCGCCGAACCTCCTGCCTTACTCTTCTCTTCGCTATCAGCGGTGACAGCAACATCAAACTCTACGAATTCGTTATGCAGGGAGGCAGTATAATCTAACATTGGTGATATATAGTGTGCATACTCACCATCTCTAGCGTTTTTTGCATCATTAATACCTTTAACGATGCTAACAAGGGTTTCAGTTATGAATTGATCAAGTAACATTACACCCACTCCTTGCAAATAAATCTTTAGCTTTAATCATTTTTCAAACTCATCCTTCCACTGACTTAAAATATGGCCAGAAGGGACTTCTCGTAATTTCCATCCCCATTCTGCTGCAATTTTCTTTGTGTGCTCATACTGCTCGCTATCAACACAAATATGCTGATCATAATATGTGCGGCAATTAATTGTTTTTTCACTCTTATCCCACTCGATTTCTCGGATTCTAAGGATGGTTCCCTTTCCATCATGAATGATAAGACCAGGAAATGGGGCAAAAGGGATTCTCATGGACAAATACGCCCAACACCCTAGCTCCTTAGTTTCAGTATTTCTAAAAATAGGTGAAGATAAAATTATTTTGTATTTAGCAAAGAAGAGTTCCCAAGCTATAAGTACTAATAAGGTTAGAATTATATATTCTATCATCCCACACTTCCTTCCAAACTTACTGCGATTAATTTCTGTGCCTCTACGGCGAATTCCATGGGCATATGCTGCATCACGTCGCGGCAGAAACCGTTGATGATGAGGGCGAGGGCTTCTTCTTCATTCATCCCGCGCTGCTGGCAATAGAACATCTGATCGTCAGACACTTTGGATGTTGTTGCTTCATGTTCAATCGTTGCGCTCGGATTGCGGTTTTCGATATAGGGCACAGTATGCGCGCCGCACTGGTCGCCAATCAGCAGGCTGTCGCATTGCGTGAAGTTGCGCGCGCCGTCTGCGCGTGGACCCATGCGCACAAGGCCGCGATAAGTATTCTGGCCTTTGCCTGCCGAAATTCCCTTGGAAATAATCCGTGATTTCGTGCGTTTTCCCAGATGGATCATTTTCGTCCCGGTATCGGCCTGCTGATAATTATTCGTGATCGCAACGGAATAAAATTCGCCGGAACTGTCATCGCCCTGCAGAATGCATGACGGATATTTCCACGTGATCGCGGAACCGGTTTCAACCTGTGCCCAGGAAATTTTAGAACGGTCACCTTTGCACAGACCGCGCTTGGTCACGAAATTATAAATGCCGCCTTTGCCGTTCGCGTCACCCGGATACCAGTTCTGCACGGTTGCATAACGGATCTCTGCATCATCATGCGCAATCAGCTCAACAACTGCCGCGTGCAATTGATGTTCGTCGCGCATCGGTGCGGTGCAGCCTTCGAGGTACGAAACATAACTGCCTTTATCCGCGATAATCAGCGTGCGTTCGAACTGGCCAGTATTCATCGCATTGATGCGGAAATATGTCGAAAGCTCCATCGGACATTTTACGCCCGGCGGAATGTAAACGAATGAACCATCGGTAAAGACTGCGCTGTTCAGCGCGGCATAAAAATTATCACGCACGGGTACTACACTCGCCAGATACTTCTGTACGAGTTCAGGATGTTCGCGGATCGCTTCGGAAATGGAGCAGAAGATGACGCCAGCTTTGGCAAGTTCTTCCTTGAAAGTTGTCGCAACGGACACAGAGTCAAATACGACATCTACCGCAACGCCCGCCAATGCCTGGCGTTCGCGCAGCGGGATGCCGAGCTTTTCGTAAGTTTTCAAAAGCTCAGGATCGACTTCATCCAGCGATTTCGGTTTGTCTGCATTGCTTTTCGGCGCGGCGTAATAATATGCATCCTGGAAATCAATTTTCGGATAATCGATTTTCGCCCATTCCGGCTCCGGCATTTTTTGCCATTCGCGGAATGCCGCAAGGCGCCATTCCAGCATCCATTCCGGTTCATTCTTTTTCGCGGAAATGAAACGTACGATGTCTTCGGATAATCCCTTTGGCGCGGTTTCAGTTTCAATCTCAGTGACGAAGCCCCATTTATAGGCACCGCCGGTGACTTCTTCGACCGTGTTGATGGTTTCAGCGACGGCGGCCATTACGCAGCTCCCTGTAACTTATTATTGCAACGCGCGGCCATCATATCCGCCAACGTGATGTGCGCGAGCGAAGCGCGGATCGTGTCATTCACCAGCGACCAGTTACTTTTCATTTTACAGCTGTCAGTCAGCTGGCAATCCGCGCGGGATTCTTCGGCGCAGTCGACGATGCCGATCGGGCCGTCCATTGCTTCGATGATGTCACGCATTGTGATCTGATCCGCCGTGCGCGCGAGTTCATAACCGCCCGCCGCCCCGCGCGTGGCATTCAATAAATTTTTCGCGGATAAAGTTTTCAGAACTTTTGCAACCGTAGTTTCCGATAACCCCGTTGCAGCAGCGAGGGCTGTCGCGGATAAAACAGCGGGTTCCTTGGCCATTTCCGCCAAAACCACTACGGCATAATCCGCTAACTTGCTGATTCTAATCATTTTATTTCCCGCCCAATTCGGACTAATCTGTGCCTGATTACATGGGCCTTTTAGGCCGCCAAGTCAAATAAAATATGCATAAACAAATGGTTAGGTGAGAATTATTCTCATTCATATAGGAGATATTCATAATAAGCGGCTATAATCTGATATGGCGAATTTAATCATCACCATCATTTCGATTGCCCTGATCGCAGTGGCAACCCTGATGGGGGCCTATTACGGCGGACAGGCATTTTTGAATGCTCAGCTCAAGGCACGGGTCAACGAAATCAATAATGTGTTGGATCAAATTGCGGCCGGTGTTCATGTCTATTCTGGTCTCAATGGCGTTGAAACTTTTCCTGCGGGCGCAACATCCAGCAATGCGGTTTCCAATTATCTGACACCCACTTACCTGCAGCCAATACCGGATGCGGATATTTATGGTGGACCAGTAATATATGGCTTTACTGGTACAGATGTGGCACCAAATATCGTTGCTAATCGAGTGCAGATTGTAGGGATAGAGATCTGGACCAATGATACGGATGCATTGCGGCTGTGCGAGGCATTTTCCCGCATGCATTACGGCGATGACAACGGTATTGTTGATCGGTTTAATGATGATTTGTCACTGCTTGCCACGCAAAATAAAATATGCACCTATGAGGATTATGACGATGTAGGCGGGCCGATGGAGCCGACTTATTTCTTTTTCTATTATAAGTTTCGATAGGGCAATATGTTAAAACTCTGGCAACCGTTGACGCAGCATGCAATTGCACCCACGCCGCCCGTGATCTCGCGCGCCGAAGGTGCGTATTTATATACCGCGCATGGCCGCAAAATTTTTGATGGGATGAGCAGCTGGTGGGTGACCACGCACGGTCATGGCCATCCCCGCATTCGCCGAGCCGTTGCGGTACAAACAGAAAAACTCTCGCAAACCATCATGGCAAATTTTACGCACGACGCGGCGGATGAATTTATATCTGAAATGTCGCGCGTGGTGGATGCAAAATTTATGCGCATATTTTTGTCTGATAGTGGTTCCACCGCCAATGAAGTCGCGCTGAAAATGGCGGTGGGCGCGTGGCATCATCGCGGCCAGCCGCACCGGAATAAAATCATCGCGTTTGATCATGGCTATCATGGTGCGACGATTGGCGCGACTTCCGTTGGCGCGCGCGGCGTGTTTTCGCGGCCGCATGAAAATTTATTGTTTGAAGTGATCCGCGTGCCTTCGCCCGCAGTCGATGCGGAAAAATGTCTTGCGGAACTCGAAAAGATTTTAAAATCGCAGCAGCATGAAATTGCCGCGCTGATGATTGAGCCGCTTATTCAGGGTGCAGGCGGGATGAAATTTTATGCACCGAAAACCCTGGATGAAATCACGCGTCTTGCGCATACATATGATGTCTTTGTGATTTTTGACGAAGTGATGACGGGATTTGGCCGCACCGGTACGCTGTTTGCGCATCAGCAATGCCGCGAATTGCCGGATATCGTCACGCTGGCCAAGGGCATCACGGCGGGGTTTCTGCCGATGGGGGCAACACTGGCGACGCAGGAATTGTTTGATGCATTTTATGCGGATGACCGGTCACGTATGTTATTTCACTCCACATCTTATACCGGGAATGCATTGGCTTGCGCTGCTGCCGCGGCAAATCTTAAGGTCTGGCGCGAAGAAAATACGGATCAGAAATTAAAGCAGATTGAGACATATCATCAGAAATTTTTGTCGCAGCTGAATGTGCAAAACCCGCGCGTGAAGGGTACGATTGCTGCATTTGAAATTCATGCGGCGGATAATAACTACCTGGCGAATATCGGCCCTGAATTAATGAACTTCTGCCTTGAAAAAAATATCCTGCTGCGCCCGCTGGGGAATACGATTTATGTGCTGCCGCCCTATTGCACAACGCAAAGCGATTTAGAAAATTGTTACCGTGTGATTGCGGAATTTATCGATCAATTGTCCTTGCGCGCCGCGTAAAACTTTCCGCCGCATTGCGGTGCAGGCACACCTGTCGTGGTCGGCAATGACAATGGCAAATCCAGTTTATGCCGCACAGCGAGATAGGCAAAGGCTTCAGCTTCAATCTGGTCGCCGTCAAAACCCATTTCGGCGATATCGCGCACGGGTGCGTCCAGCACGGCTGCCAAACGTTGCATGATGACATGATTTTTGCGCCCGCCACCTGTGACAATCCACATCAATGGGTTTTCCGGCAAATGCGGCAAGACTGCGGCAATGCCGCGCGCCGTAAATTCGGTAAGTGTTGCAATTGCCTCATCCGGCATCAGGCCAGACACGTCACACCGGAAATGATTGCGGTCGAGTGATTTCGGCGCGCTGTGCGAAAAATATGCGTCAGCGAGCCAGGCATTGAGCAAATCATCATTCACGATTCCCATTGCGGCAATGCCGCCATGTTCATCAAACGGCAGACCCAACATCTCTTGCATCGCATCATCAATCAAGGCATTGCCGGGGCCAGTATCGCAGGCAATAATTTCTTTATTGCTGCCTAGAAAGGTAATATTGGCAACACCGCCGATATTGACGATGGCGCAGG
This sequence comes from Rhodospirillaceae bacterium, assembly GCA_003536545.1. Classification (GTDB taxonomy): domain Bacteria; phylum Pseudomonadota; class Alphaproteobacteria; order UBA11073; family UBA11073; genus UBA11073. The sequence continues at coordinate 3,367 of DPZW01000128.1, read as the reverse complement.
GTTTGGGAAAGGCATTGGCAATCGCGGCATGATACAGCGGCACCAGCGGTGCGCCTTGGCCACCAGCGGCGACATCGGCAGAACGGAAATCATTGACGACATCAATGCCGGTTAGCCGCGCGAGCAATGCACCATCGCCGACCTGGAGCGTTTTACGATTGGCGGGATCATGAAAAATTGTCTGGCCGTGGAAGCCGATGACATCAATATCCTTGGCGCTTTTATCTATTTGCGTCAGGAGGATATCCACTGCCTGCGCATGCAATTCAGTTAGCTGCCGTGCAATATCAGGCAGTTTTTCATTTTCTATATCGCCCATCACACTTAGCATGCGCGCGCGAAACCCGCCATCATAGGGCAGGGTGATGGCACCCATGCGCTCAACAAAGCCGTGGCCATTGGTTTCAATATAGGCGGCATCCACGCCGTCGCACGAAGTGCCGGACATGAGGCCGATGGCGCGAAAGACTTTACCTGACATGAAGATTCCTGCTGGCAATATTAGGCCGAATTGATATGTTCGGGCAATGGCAACAAATTACAAATCCGAATTCCTGCGTATTCTTGATGAGCGCGGTTTTATCCATCAAATGACTGACGCCGCTGCGCTGGACGCACAGCTGACTAAGGGACAGGTGACGGGCTATATCGGTTTTGATGCCACGGCGAGCAGCCTGCATGTCGGCAATCTGGTTTCAATTATGTTGCTGCGCTGGCTGCAAAAAACTGGGCACAAGCCGATTGTTGTAATTGGTGGCGGGACGACAAAAGCGGGAGATCCGTCGGGTCGAGATGAAATGCGTAAACTGCTTTCGGTAGAGGATATTAAAAATAATGCTGAAGGCATTTTGCAAAACTTTCGTCAGTTTATCGATTTTAGTAATGAGCGCGCCATATTGGTTGATAATGCTGAGTGGCTGGATAAATTAAATTACATTGAATTTTTGCGTGATGTCGGGCCTCATTTTTCAGTGAACCGAATGTTGTCTTTTGATAGCGTAAAACTGCGCCTGGACCGTGAACAAAATCTATCCTTTATCGAATTCAATTATATGATCATGCAGGCCTATGATTTTGTGGAATTAAAACGCCGCTATGATTGCACATTGCAAATGGGCGGATCGGATCAATGGGGCAATATTGTCAATGGCACTGAATTGTGGCGCAGAATTAACGCTATCGGTACTGCCAAAATCGGAGAACAAAGAATTGGTGAGATTTTCGGCCTCACCACACCGTTGATTACCAAATCAGACGGCAGCAAGATGGGGAAATCATTATCCGGTGCGATCTGGCTAAGCGCGGATAAGCTTTCGCCTTATGATTACTATCAATTCTGGCGGAATACGAATGATGCCGATGTTGGCAAGATGCTTTCGCTTTTCACGGAATTGCCGATGGATGAAGTGCGGCGTTTGTCCGTACTCAAAGGCGCGGAGATTAACGAAGCGAAAAAGATTTTGGCCTTTGAAGCAACCAAAATGTGTCACGGTGAAGATGCTGCGCGCAGCGCGATCGAAACCGCGCGCAATACCTTTGAACATGGCGCATTGGGCGATGATTTGCCAATTGTGCGTTCCAGTATCGGCACAGCCATTGTGGATCTGCTGGTGGAGGCCGGGTTTGCCGCAAGCAAAGGCGAAGCCAAACGCCTGATCGCCGGCGGCGGCGTGAAATTGAATGATGAAAAGGTGACGGACGAAAGCGCGAAGTTGGGCGCAGGTGATGTCGCATCCGGTGAAGCCAAACTTTCAGCCGGTAAAAAGAAACACGCGATTGTGACAATTGCCGAAGAATTCGGCGGATAAAACTAACCCTGTCTCGCCTTAAGCGTGGATTCTTTTTGTTGATTACGTAAGTACGGCCCCGCGCTGCACAGTAGCGCAAACATAGACGTGGCCGGAATTAACCCTGTCTTGCCTTAAAACGTGGGTTCTTTTTATTGATGACATAGGTACGGCCACGGCGGCGCACCACGCGGCAATTTTTGTCGCGGGTTTTCAGGGTCTTGATAGAATTTACAATTTTCATGGCACTTGTCCGTGGGGCTTCTTTTGGGTAATCATTTTCAGAAGCGGTTGTATAGGGCCCCAAGGCCGCCGCTGTCAAGTAATTTACGGGCAAATTTGGGGCAAAATTGGCCCATTTTGGGGAGTTTTCATGCCGGGTTTTGCAAAAATGACTGAATTAAATGCTACGACACCTCAGGAACAGCTTGCCGCAGCAGATTTGCCGCCGCCAGAAACCCTGCAGGTCACGCATGCCGAGGTTTATTGCGATGGCGCGGGCTACGGCGATGGCGGTGAGCATCACACTTGCGCCAATATTCCTGCAGCTCTCGGCCACCCGCGTGTGTTCCTGGTCATCCCGCCTGGCCACAATCATGTGGATTGCACCTATTGTGACCGGCGGTTTGTGCTCAGCGAAGCTTAGACCCCAGGTGCAGGCGCACCTTTGGCTCCCGCATTGGCCGGTGTGCCAGTTGGTTTTGCAGCGGCGGTTTTCATTGCTTCAACCACCTGCTTTTTGCATTCGCCTGAATATTGATCTTCATTCAGACCCTGCGCCTGGATGACAGCAGTGGTGAGTGCCAAAGCTTCCGGTGACAGATCGCCATCGCCATAGACTTTCACAAAGCCATTGCCCAAAAGAACAGTTTCGCCATTTGCCAATTCAACCATCAGGCCA
>DPZW01000128.1:0-438 GCA_003536545.1 Rhodospirillaceae bacterium | reverse complement strand
TGATATCCCAATTGTTCGCCGCGAAAACAGACTGAACAGCGTCAGGGAAATAATTTTGCACATAGGTGGCAGCTACATTGGCATGCGCGGTTGCATCGGCGTCAGATATTGCTTTCAATGTCTCTGTCAGCTTCTGCGCTTTGCCCTGATCCGGATCTGTCAAATGCGCACCGCGTTCATCGGGGGCGGCATTGATATGATTGGCTGGATCATCATCTGCATTGGCATCTTCAACGGTGGCCAAAACATCATCGCCCGTCAGGCCAACTTCTTCCAGAATTTTTTCAATCTCTGCATTTGATGTATCAGTGGCCATTGGATTATAAACATTTTCGTCAGCCGAAGTTGGAACCCAGCCCATGCTGCCATCTTCGCGTTTGATACTGTGGCCGGTTTTCTCAACATAATCCGCCCATTTTTTTGCAGCTTCGGCAAATT
>DPZW01000129.1 GCA_003536545.1 Rhodospirillaceae bacterium | reverse complement strand
TCGCCGAAATTCTAACCCCCCCGTTTAGAACGCCACCCAGATATGTGCCAAGGGCTTATGGTGAAGTACGACCAGAGACCTTTGACCATCCAACGGGCGGAGTTTCACTGGAAGAAGCGGTAAAAAATCGGGAAGAGGCAAAAAAGGATTATCCTGAAATGTTCAGATAATCTGATGGATCTAATCTAGTTCCAGAGGCCAACAGACTGTTTTAATTAATTGATGAAGCCTGAACGGTTTTAACTGCCAGTAATTTATCGACGCGGCGGCCATCCATATCCATCACTTCCATTTGCCAGCCGGGCAATTCAAATTTATCGCCCTCGCGCGGGATACGGCCAATGCGGCCCAACGCAATGCCGCCAAGGGTGTGATAATCTGCTTCATCGGGCAGTTCTTCGGTGATGCCCAGGATTTCCTTGGCCTCATCAATCGCAATGCCGCCGTCCAATAAAATACTGCCATCCGTGCGCGTGACGGCCGGCGTGGGATTGATGGCGGCAATATCGTCATCCGGCAATGCGCCCACAATGGCTTCCAGGATATCCAGTTCGGTGACAATGCCTTCAAGCACGCCATATTCATCGACAATAAAACCCATGTGAATGGTGGTGAGTTTGAGTTTTTCCAGCACGGATAAAATACTTGCGGTCTCGGGGATAATGGCGGCTTCCTGCATGACGGCGTGGATGTTGATCGTCTGGCCCGCATAACTTTGATCCAGTAAATCCTTGGCGCGCACCACACCAATGACATGATCCAGATTGCCATCGCAAACCGGGTAAGCGGAATGACGCATCTCGGCGATTTCCTGCATTAGAATTTCCGGCGCATCATGAATATTCAGCCAGCCGATTTCATTGCGCGCCGTCATGATCGCGCGCACCGGGCGGTCCGCCAGACGCAAGACGCGTTTGATCATCTGCTGTTCGGCGACCTCGAAGACGCCGCCTTCAGTGCCTTCATCGACCATGGCTTTTACTTCTTCTTCGCTGATGCCACTGTCTCGCCGCGCCGATGCTGGAAATAATTTCAGGATAAGCTGGGTTGAACTTTTGAGAATTTGCACCACAAATCCCAATCCTGCAGTAAAAGGTATCATGAAGGGGGCCGTGCGCACGGCCCAGCGTTCGGCATGATTAACAGCGAGCTGTTTGGGAACCAATTCGCCCACCACCAGCGAGAAATAAGAAACCCCCACGACAATAATGGGCAGTGCAATTGCCTCGCCATGCGGAGAAAGCTGCGGCATCATATTCAGAACCGCACCCAGTTTTTCAGCAAAGGCCGCACCAGAAAAAACGCCCGCGCAGGCCCCCAGAATGGTAATCGCAGATTGCACGGCGGGAATAAAATGTTCGCTGTCATCAGCGAGTGCGAGGGCTTTTTCTGCGCCCACAGAACCGCCGCGCGCCATGATTCTTAATCGCGTTTTATTGGCTGATAAAATTGCAAGCTCCGCCATGGCGAAAAAACCATTGGCGAGGATCAGCAGAAAAATAATCAGCAGTTCAAACCACATCAGTAAGTGCCACGATCTAGAAAAACACGGTAAACAAAATAATGGGTGTTGGTGGCTGCATAGCGGGCACAGGCAAATCGCTGGCTGGCGTTTTTCGCAATGGTGTAAGCAATCGTGGTTCCGCTAATAATGCCCGCAGAAGGCAGTGTACTATCGCCGCGGTTCGCCAGTTTCTGGATTTCTTGGCATACTTCCTGACTTTCCACCTGATCAGAGATGATAATCGTGGCATCCGTATTATTGCGCGGAAATGTGGTGTTGGTGGCACCGTTTGAATAAGCTGGACGGAAGACATAAGTGCCATTGTGGCGCGGCAATGAAGACATATAGGTGGGCACCAGATAACTCGCGGTGCCCACAGACCAGTCATCTGAACCTGATGCCAGATATCCCGCCTGTTTGGCAGCCAGCGCAATTTGTGCGGCCTCGGCAACCCAGACCTGGGCCTTGGACCGGGCCTGTGCGGATTTATAAAAGCCGGAAAGATAATCCGCCCCGGCATAAAGTGAACCTGCGGTAATGGCGATGCTGATAATCGTGACGATGAGTTTGTCCATGAAGCGATTCTAGCGAATTTATGGCCCCATTGCACCATGATAAAAATACCATCCCAACCCAATCAGAAACAGCGCATTGCCGTAAAACCCATGTTCCAGTGTGACCAATGCCAGGGATCTGGTTTTTTGATAAGTCTGGGCAAAGATGAGGCCAGCGATAAAGCTGAGCGGCGGCGCCACCGGATTAATAAACAGAACATGGGCAAAAGCAAAAACCAGCGCACTGGCAAAGATCATCGCGCGCGGCTGCGGAAAAAATACGGCATAACGCCAAAAGAAGAATGTGCAGAAAATAAATTCCTGTGGCAGGGCGGAGAGCAGGGGATAAAAAACCATAATGCGTGGAATAATATCCGGCCGCGTATAGAATAATGAAAACAGGCGATCGGGATCATAGGCCCAGGTAAAAAGAATAATGCCAATCGCAGCCGCCGCAAAACGCAGCATAATAGGGCGCAGGTTACGCAGATTTATCGCCTGCCAATTCCAGATATTTTTCCAATCAGGACGGGCAACGCGGATGAAGATCAAAAGACAATAAAGTGCAGCCGCCCATAACAACGGAAACATAAGGGGTGCCAACCGTCCCAGAATAATTACAGTGGGCAAGGCAACACAAAGCAACAAAAATTCAATGAAGATGTAACGCGGATGATTCATGAAGAAAGTTTAAGGTAAGACAGGTAAGATAGAAACGGGAACCTTTCAAAAACAGATGATGTTAGTTAAACTATGCGTAATTCGACCAAAGTTTCTGAAAAATTTCTGAACTATCTGGCTCCATTTGGCGCGGCAGTTGTTACTTTCTTACTGATCGTGATGTTGGCTGCGTGCGAGGGGGATCATCCGGTGGATGGCTGGCTCGGGAAATGGACCGGGCCGGAAGGCACCTATCTGATGCTCACCAAAAAAGAAAAAAACTATGATGTGATCATCCAGTCGATGGATAAAATTCAGACCTATCAAGCCACCCGTGATGCTTCGGGATTGAAATTTATGCGAAATAACCAGACAGAAACCATCCGGCGCGGGAACGGCAAAGATACCGGCATGAAATGGCTGCTGGATAAAAAGGATTGCCTGATTGTGCGCAGTGGCGAAGGCTATTGCCGCAATTAGCAAGCTGCTTGCCATCCATAAATAGATGACATAGTTTAGATGCATGCGGGACCGGGCCCCTCTGGCGTATATCATCTAAAAATATACGTGATGTCGGACCGCATGAATAAACATATCGGAGGCGGCAATGGACTTTCTATTTGAAATGGCGATGGGGAAACCCATCTGGATGTGGGCGGCATTTCTGGCAGTGGTATTGATACTGCTGGTGCTGGACCTGGGTGTCTTCAATCGCCGCGCGAGCGTGCCCACCATTCGCCACAGCTTGTGGATGAGTTTGTTCTACATCGCCATTGCGCTGCTGTTTGCAGGCTGGGTTTGGTTTGAATTGGGGCCGCAAAGCGGCAAAGAATTTTTGACGGGTTATTTGATTGAGAAGACCCTGTCGATGGATAATATTTTTATCATTTCTCTTGTTTTTAGCTATTTCGCAATCCCGCGTGAATATCAGCACCGGGTTTTATTCTGGGGAATCTTGTCGGTAATTGTATTGCGCGGCATCATGATTGCGCTGGGTGCGGTATTAATAGCGCAATTCAGCTGGGTGCTGCATGTCTTTGCAGTTTTTCTGGTTTTTACCGGCCTAAAGATGTTGTTCATGGAAGATCATGACCCGGATATTGGTAATAATTTTATTCTGAAAATTTTACGCCGCCATTTTCGTATTACGCCGGAACTGCATGGGCAGAAGTTTTTTGTGCATCAACCCAGCCGACGCAGTGAAAAGAATGTTTTATGGTGTACGCCATTGCTTGTCGCCCTGGTAATGGTGGAGTGCGTGGATGTAATTTTTGCCCTCGACAGTGTGCCGGCGATTTTTGCCATTACGACAGATCCCTATATTGTTTTTACCAGTAATATTTTTGCCATTCTCGGCCTGCGCTCGCTGTATTTTGCGCTGGCGGCGATGGTGCATCGCTTTAGTTATCTCAAGCAGGCACTGGCACTCGTCCTGGTCTTTATCGGCAGCAAGATTTTCATTGCCGATATCATGGGCTGGGTAAAATTCCCCTCCAACTGGTCTTTGGGGATCACGCTGGGATTATTGGCGGGTGGCGTGCTTTATTCGCTATACCGGACACGCACGAACAAGCCGGTAAAATTCCTGGGGGATAACTGACTGAAGCCCAAGCCGGAGCTGATGGTTTAATTAGCAGTTTTGACCTGCGGCGTGGCCGGATGCCCAGGCCCACTGAAAATTAAACCCACCCAGATGACCGGTGACATCCACTACTTCGCCGATGAAAAATAGCCCCTGCACATTATTCGCCATCATGGTTTGGGATGATAATTCACGTGTATCCACGCCGCCCAGTGTGACTTCTGCCGTGCGGTAACCTTCGGTACCTGAGGGACGGATGCGCCAGCGGTTGATTCTGTCTGCTAGAATTTTCAGATTCTTATCCGTGATTTCGGCAATACGCCCGGATAAATTATTTTCTTCACAAATGGCCTGTGCGAGACGTTTGGGCAAAATATCGCCGATGATATTTTGAATATCCTGTTTCGGGTTATTTTGCTTTTTGTCTTTCAGGAAATTCAGCGCGTTAATTTCCGGCACCAGATTGACAATGATGTCATGTCCTTCGCGCCAATATGATGAAATCTGTAAAATGGATGGGCCAGACAAGCCGCGATGCGTGAATAATAAACCTTCGGCAAAGCTGGTTTTTTCATATGAAATTTCTGCTTCAACAGATAGGCCGGATAATTCCTTATAGACTTCAAGGCTATCGGTGAAAGTCAGCGGCACCAAACCTGCGCGCGTTTCCAGCACATTTAATCCAAACTGCCGCGCGACGTCATAACCAAATTTGGTCGCACCAATTTTAGGAATAGAAAGTCCGCCGGTTGCGATCACCAGGGATTGGCAGGTGCGTTCGCCGCGATTGGTTTTAATCCGGAACCCATCTGTGGTTTTTTCGATGGCATGGACGTTTGTTTCCATTTGTAATTCAACATTTCCGGCTGCGCATTCCGCCAGCAGCAGATCAATAATTTCCTGCGATTTGCCGTCGCAAAATAACTGACCCAGTTTTTTTTCGTGATAGGCAATCCCATATTTTTCAACCAGTTTGATAAAATCCTGCGGCTTGTAGCGCGCGAGTGCGGATCGGCAGAAATGCGGATTGGAAGACAGGAAATTTTCAGGCCTGGTGTGAAGATTGGTAAAATTACAACGGCCACCGCCAGAAATGCGGATTTTCTCCGCAATTTTCGTGGCATGATCAATCAGCCAGACTTTGCGCCCGCGCTGTCCCGCAATGGCAGCGCACATGAGCCCTGCCGCACCCGCGCCAATCACAATCACGTCTGTTTTCGCATTTACTTCCATATCCATTTCCAGGGCTATAGCATCTTTCTTTTCGAAAGCGGCTACCTATAATGACCGTATTATTCGCATCACAAAGGAAAAAAATAATGGCCATTAAAAAAATCACAGTCCTGGGCATGGGCGGCGTGGGCCGTCTGGTTGCTACGCTTTGCCGTGACCTGAAAATGATGGTTACGGGCGTGGACCGTGATGACGCCCATATCCCCGATGGCATTACCTATAAAAATGTGGATCTGACCAACCAATCGGCCCTTAATGATTTGCTGCGGGGGCAGGATGCAGTGGTTTGTTGTTTGCCGTTTTATTTGAATGCGGGCGTCGCCAAGGCAGCACACGAAAATGGCGTGCATTATTTTGACCCCACCGAAGATGTGGCGACTTTGGATCTGGTACGTGAATTGGCAAAGACGAGCAAGGCCGCGATGATTCCGCAAAACGGATTGGCACCAGGATTTATCGGGATTATCGGCTCACACCTGACGCGTAAATTCGACAAGGGCGAGAAATTGCGCCATATCAAAATGCGGGTGGGTGCATTGCCGCAGCACCCCATTGGGCAATTGGGCTATGCCTGCAACTGGTCGCCCACAGGTTTGGTGAATGAATGCATCATGCCGTGTGATGTCATTGCAGACGGTGAGCGCATGAAAGTCCCCGCATTATCCGATCTGGAAACACTGCGGATTGAAGGCGGTGGTTATGAAGCATTCAATACATCTGGCGGATTGGGGACGATGTGCGAGACATTCGAAGGGCGTGTTGAAACGCTCAATTACAAAACCATCCGCTATTTCGGACATCATGCGGGCATGAAATTATTACTGCAGGATCTGCGTTTTAAAGACGAACCGGAAGAATTGGTGAAACGCATTGCGGATACGTTGCCGCCTGATCCGGCTGACCGCGTGTTGATTTACGCATCGGTGCAGGGAAAAATTAAAGGGAGAATGGAAAGCCGCACCTTTGTCGC
>DPZW01000092.1:375-5058 GCA_003536545.1 Rhodospirillaceae bacterium | reverse complement strand
CCGATTGCCCGCAGCCAACAACGTGGATTTCCCCGAACCCGTGGGTCCTGTGATTAAAATCATGCCCTGCCGCGGTGCCCAGGCATCGACGATTTCTTTTTCAATATTCAATTCTGCCAGGGTCGGCGGCAGGGACGGCAGCACGCGCATTGTGACCTGTACTGCATCGCGCCCGCGCGATAAAATCGCTGTGATATTCACACGAAAACGATGGCGCGTGAAACGGTCCGGGCGAATTTCATAAGAGAGATCCAGGTCGCGTCCACCGGCCAATTGCGCCATAGCTTCTGCACCATAAAGTTTTTCCAGAACCACATTTACATCCGCACCATCCATGGGGCGGCGCGTGGCGGTACGCAACTCACCATCCACCTCAATAAATACCGGGCGATCGGATTGAATGGAAATATCGGATGCTCTTTGCGCGACGCACCATAAAATCAAACTATCAATATCGTCCATGCGCAGACGCGGCGGCTCGTCCGGCCATGAATTGGCAATGGCGGCAGCATCTGCGTTAAACTGATCCGCTACTGCGGTTGTGAAATCGAAATCGGACGCCATACATCGCTCTGATTTTTAAGTTGGGCCGGACCGGTAATTGTGACAGCACGATCCCCAATCCGCATTTCTAATCCGCCACCCGTCACGCCGCGCTCCACCAATCCGGCATAAGGCGCAGAAACAATCGCCTGCGCCAGTAATTTGCGGTAACGCACCATGCCCGTAAAATCCCGCGACAGGCGCGCCATATCTTCGGCAAAAGTATCATCGGCCTGTTCAATGCCGCTTTTCCAGCCTTCTTTGACCCATTCCTTCCAGTTTTTCCGTTCTTCATCTGTCTTGGGCAGTAAAACATCCGGCGGCGATTCCGGTTTGCCCCAATCACGGATTAAATAATTGCGCCAATCACGCGCAGTGGTGACCAGTCGCGCATTCGCCGAAATGGTTAAAACTTTATCCGTCAGTGCCGCACTTTGCCCCTGATCCGCAATTTGCAAAGCTTCCAGCTGCTCTTCAATCACGGGCGGTTCCACATAAACGCCGCCGGGTGCAGACATCAGCAATTGACGAAAATCATAAGTGCGCGATAGCGGATCGGAAAAACGCCCCAGACGTTTATTGATTTCATTGGTACGCCAGGCCAGGCCGCCGCGCAGACCATAAGACAGGGCTGCTTCTTTTTGTGCTTCGACGCGAACCTGAAAACCAACTTCCTGTTTTTCTTCGCCGCCTGCTTCAATATTTTGTAAAGATTCTAAAGATGGCGGACGGTCATCCTCCGCTGCTGTCGCAGCGAAAGAGGGATAAGAAATGAAAAGAGAAAAGCCAGAAAATAATAGAAGGATAACCAGCAACAGGGAACGAAAGCTTTGCTCTCCGCCTCTCATTTCTCGCCCCTGATGTTTCATGACCGTGTCGGCTCCGGAATTTTATAACGGATTTCCATGCTGCGCGCGGCTGGATTAACGACCAGATCCATGAATTCAGTTGCCTGCTCACCAATTGTGCGCAGAGCTTCGACAATCGTCCGGTTTTCCTGACGCACGCGCACAACCACAGGCACCTTGGGATGCGCACCGACCACAACCACATCATAATTCAAACGTGCGGCCAGATTGCGGATCAGGGCTTCCGCCCCGCCAACCCATTCCACTGTGACGAGTTGTTGCATTTCATCAGGCGCAGAAGTGATTGCGGGTTCAGGTGCAGGGGGCCTGCGGGTCTTTTCAACCCGTGCCAGATCCTGCAGCGCGGCCGAAGCCTTATCCGCAGATTCCGCAATGCGCAGGGCAACAGGGTCCGTTTCAGCCGCATAGGCCCGTTCATTGGGGTTTGCGTCCGAAGAGCCGGAAGAAGCCCAGTCCCAGTTAAAGTCTTTGCTTGCGCAGGCACCCAGTGTCAGCACCATCGCCAGAAGAAAAAAGTTACGTAATGTCATTCGCCGGTGGAACTCCAGATTCGTCCAACTCTATTTGTACCCCGCGCGCGGCCAGAGAGCAAACGCGATGTGCATGAAAATGAACAGAATTTAAGCGAAATTACTCCACCATGCCGGCGGCGATTTGCAGCATGGGCAGGACTGTCTGGCCGAACATGACCACACCGGCCAGGGTGACAGCGATTGCAGAAACAACCATCAGCATGGGCGCGAAAGAATTGATGCGCTGCATGTATAAATCCTGTGCCTGTTCGGCAATCATATTCAGATTATCCGCGATCTGCGTCCGGTCCGCCGCAAGAGCCAGGGCGGCACGGTCAGTGGGATGCAGCGTGGTCAGGGCAGATGACCATTTCTGGCCCATGCGCAGGTTGCGAATGGCATCATTCATATTTTTTTTCAACAGTCCCGGCTTTGCGCTTTCTTCTGCGGATTGCAAAGCTTCTTCAACGCGGACGCCGGATCCAATCATTAACGACAGACGCCGCAGAACAAGATAATTGTCCTGTGCCATCACGATATCACTATAGAACGGAATTTTTAAAATAATTTTATCGGCCCATTCTGGGAATAATGCACGGCCCATCGTGGCCAGCCACAATAACCCCGTCATAAAAAGGGCGGCAATCCCAATCGTAATTGCCAGAAATTCTGCCATGGCATTCACCCAACCGACATCAACTTTATCTTTGTTTTCTGCAACCAGACCGATTTTCATAATTTCCGGGCCAATATAAAAAACGCTGGCCAGAACCAGAATGGCCGCAAAAATAAAACCAAATGCGGCTGCCATAATCGTTCTGCCGCTCCCGGATTTCACGCTCGCCATGCGTTGCTCAAACAAGGCGGCATCTTTGAGGGCAGTATAAATCTGACCACTTTTCGAAGACACCTTGATGATCAAACCAATCGGCCCCGGAAAATGCAATTTTTCTTCAGCAATGGCTGTCGGCAAATCGATACCAAAATTAATGCGGTCAATCAGGCGATTGGCGGCATCAGAAATCGTACCTTCAAAACTGTCACGCAAAAGACGCAACGAGTCCGCCGTCGCCATGCGCGATCCCAGCATGGTGGAAAGGCGCATCAGAAATGTATAACGATCCGCGCTGGTCATGCCTTTTTTACGGCCAAAATCCGTGTCGCGCGTCACGGATAAAATTGAACCAAAACGCATGGCCTGACGGCGTGCGGTTTCAAAATTACTTGCCGTCAGCTTAGCTGACATTACCTTGCCCTTAGAGCGGTATTTAACGACAAACGACGGCATTTATGAGCCTCTGAGCCAGTAAGTGACGTAGACAGTGGTCGGCCATGACGAAGGCTTGGTGCTGGTTGAGCGCGTCGTACATGAGGTCACATTTTGGTAATAAGAATTGGCAGGATAATTTCCTGCTGCTGCGGCCAATCCATCCCAGGATGTCTGGTTCATGCTGCCCGACTTCCGATCTTAATAACCAAAAGTTGCATCATATCCGTAAGACCAGGTAGTGCTGGGAATAGGCAATTTTAATTCTGTCAGATAGCCGGGAATAAGTTCGGTTTCCCAATCTGCTGTGGTCGGCGGAATATCATTGGCATTGATATAGGCCTGATAGGCAGATGCCATCCCCTGAAATGCGCTGGTCGAATTATCTTTCACCTGGCTCAATGTGGCTGAACTGGTATTAAATAAAGAGGTACCGCCAAATAATAAAGCTGCCACCAGTCCAATTCCAATCACTGCCCAGACAAGTGCCATCATCGCGTGTCACTCCACCGGTTTGGGAGCCTGTGCATCAGGCGATTGTTTTTCCATATCCTTAATCATTTCCTGCAGACGCAACAATTCCGGATCATTAGCGAATTCCGGATTTTCCAATTCCGAGTGGAAGACGCGTCTTAATTCTAACACAGAGGTGGTGCCCTGCTCCACCTTATCCATGGCATCGCGGATCATCGAGGGCCACCAGCTTTCACCGTCAAAAGCGCGCTTGACTTCGCTTTCCGAACGGAAAGACGTGCATTCAGATACCACGGTTCGGCCTGAAAAACCTGTACCAAAACATACGTGGCAGCCAGAACCGCGGCACGCAATGCAAAGCGTTCTAATCAAACGTTGCACCAGAACACCGCGCAGCAACGGCTGCAAATCCAGTGGCGAAACTTCCAGGGCTTTTAATCGGCCGAATGCACCGCGGATGGATCCCGTGTGCAACGTCGCCATCACCATGTGGCCTGTTTCCGCCGCACGTAATGTCAGTGACCCGGTTTCCACATCGCGGATCTCACCCAAAACAATCACATCCGGATCCGCACGCATAAAGGCGCGCAATGCGGTGGCGAAATCCAAGCCCACAATCCGGTTCACGTTGACCTGTGCAACATAGGGAATGCGGTATTCCACCGGCTCTTCTACGGTGCGGATAGAGCGTTCAAAACGGTCCATTTCGCGCACAGTCGCGTTCAGCGTGGTCGTTTTTCCTGAACCGGTTGCACCGCAAACCAATGCAAGGCCATAAGGATAATTCACAGCCGAATGCCATTCATCAATGCGCGAGATTCCCAAAGCTTCCAATCGCACGTTGGCGCGATCGGGATCCAGCAGACGAATAACCACAACCTCGCCATTCACGGTAGGGATGGTCGCAACACGCGCATCAACCACGCGGCCCACAGTGACGATAGAAAATGATCCGTCCTGGGGGACGCGCGTTTCCACCTGGTCCATTCGTGAACGGTCCTTGATCTGCGCGGCCATC
>DPZW01000092.1:0-186 GCA_003536545.1 Rhodospirillaceae bacterium | reverse complement strand
CGGTCCTTGATCTGCGCGGCCATCACGCCGAACTGCTCCAGTGAACCTTCATGGACAATCTGCCGCACGCCCAGCAGGCGGAAAAATACCGTGAATGAATGAGAACGCGGTTCAATGTGAATATCACTCGCGTTCGAACGCACGGCGCGGGACAAAAGAATATCCAGGATAGCAGAGTTATCACTC
>DPZW01000032.1:1421-2621 GCA_003536545.1 Rhodospirillaceae bacterium | reverse complement strand
GGCCACCCCGGCATGCCCATGGGCATGGCCGACGTCGCCACGGTTTTATTCACCAAATTTTTAAAATTTGATCCGGCCCACCCAACCTGGGCCGACCGCGATCGTTTTATTCTCTCCGCCGGTCATGGTTCGATGCTGCTTTATGCCCTGCTCTACCTGACAGGTTATGAGCGCATGCCGCTTTCTGAAATTAAAAAATTCCGCCAATTGCACAGCCACGCCGCCGGCCACCCAGAAGTCATGCATAACATGGGCATTGAAACTACCACGGGGCCACTCGGCCAGGGTATTTCAACCGCAGTCGGCATGGCACTGGCAGAGCGCATGCTGAACGCACGTTTTGGGGACAAACTCGTCGACCACTACACTTATGTCATCGCATCAGACGGCGATTTGATGGAAGGCATCAGTCACGAAGCCTGCTCGCTGGCCGGACATCTGGGCCTGAATAAATTGATTGTGCTTTATGATGACAATGGCATTTCCATTGATGGGAAAACCGATTTGTCTTTCACCGATGATAGCAAAAAACGTTTTGAATCTTATGGCTGGAATGTCTGGGAAGTGAACGGTCATGATCCCGCCCTGATTGAAGCCGCCATTCACCAGGCCCGCCAGTCGGATAAACCTGCGATGATCTGCTGCAAAACCATTATTGGGCTAGGTGCGCCGACCAAGGCGAATACGGCGTCTTCGCATGGATCGCCGCTGGGCAAAGATGAAATTGCGGGTGCACGTGAAGCTTTGGGCTGGTCATATGCCCCTTATGAAATCCCGGAACGTATTTTGAATGGCTGGCGTGAAGCCTCGGCGCATGGCAAGGAAAGTTTCGCGGCATGGGAAAAAAATTACAAAGCCACTGCGCCACAAATACGCAGAAGCTTTGATGCGATGCTATCCAGCGAAGTTTCCGATACCGCGCTGGCTGCCCTGCAGGACTTTAAAAATAAAGCTGTCAAAGACAAACCCAATATCGCATCGCGTGCGGCGTCAGGCCAGGTACTCGAAGTGCTCAATGAATTTATTCCGTCACTCATCGGCGGATCTGCAGACCTCTCTGGGTCAAACTTGACCAAAGCCAAATCCGCAAGCAGCGTGGTGCAGCGTGATAATTATGCGGGCCGTTATATTCATTATGGCGTGCGCGAACACGGGATGGCTGCTGTGATGAACGGTCTTGCGCTGCATGGCGGATTCATT
>DPZW01000032.1:758-1202 GCA_003536545.1 Rhodospirillaceae bacterium | reverse complement strand
GCTGCATGGCGGATTCATTCCCTATGGCGGCACGTTTCTGGTTTTCTCTGACTATAATCGCCCGGCTATTCGCCTTGCGGCGTTGATGGAACAGCGCGTCATTCATGTGATGACGCATGACAGCATTGGCCTGGGCGAAGATGGCCCCACGCATCAGCCCATTGAACATTTATCCGCGCTGCGCGCGATTCCCAATACTTATGTCTTTCGTCCGGCGGATGTCGTTGAAACGGCGGAATGTTGGGAATTGGCGCTGGGCATCACGGGCGCGCCGTCCATCCTCGCGCTGTCACGTCAAAACCTGCCATGCCTGCGTACGGACACGAAAGAAAACCTCTCTGCACGCGGTGCCTATATTCTGCGCGAGGCCGAAGGCGCGGCAAAAGTTGTGATGATGGCCACAGGATCCGAGGTTACCATTGCACTGGAAGCTCAAAAATTATT
>DPZW01000032.1:0-464 GCA_003536545.1 Rhodospirillaceae bacterium | reverse complement strand
TTGCGCAGCAGGATGCTGCTTACCGCCGTGACATTCTACCGCCGGGCATTTTGCGCGTGGCGGTTGAAGCCGCCGGCCGCATGTCCTGGGACAAATACCTGGGCGAAGATGGTATTTTCATTGGCATGCAAAGCTTTGGCGCAAGCGCACCCTATGAAGATCTCTACAAGCATTTTGGCATCACGCCTGCGGCAATTGCGGGCAAGGTGAAGGATAAATTAGGAAAGTAACATGACCACACGTATTGCCATCTCCGGAATGGGCCGCATTGGCCGCCTTTGCCTGCGGGCTGTTTTTGAATTGGGCCGCGATGATATTGAAGTTGTCGCACTCAACAACCGCGGGCGCATTGATACCTTTGTGCATTTGTTCAAATACGATTCCGTGCACGGCCGTTTTAATGGCGAAGTATCGCATGACCATAACTCCATCACCATCAACGGCAAGAAAATTCCCGTGCTGCA
>DPZW01000012.1:4322-4558 GCA_003536545.1 Rhodospirillaceae bacterium | reverse complement strand
GGCCACAGTCTTTGTGGGTCTGGAAAAATTCAATGACAGTTCGGTGGATATCCTGCTGGTTTGCTTTACCGATAAAATCAGATTTCTGGATTACGCTGACGTGCGTGCGCGGCTTGGTGCAAAGGTCAAGGAAATCATTGAAGGTCACGGAACTGGTTTTGCCTTTCCATCCCGCACGGTTTACGTGGAGGGCGTAGAGGGCAAACCCATCAGCCTTGAACAAATTGCCGCCGCAG
>DPZW01000012.1:923-4099 GCA_003536545.1 Rhodospirillaceae bacterium | reverse complement strand
GCCTTGAACAAATTGCCGCCGCAGGCGGCAGCTAAATTCCAAACATAGGTTGTGAGGCACGTCTATTAAATAAGCGGGCATCAAGAATCTGATTGAGGATAGGCAGCCGTGATTGGGGTTTAAATTCTGAGAAATTGACATAGCCAAGTCGCAAAATATCCTTTTTATTTTTACGCGGTGTATTTTCCAAATCTATTTCAATTCGGTCACGCAGCAGGGACGTATTGCCATCTAATACTACTTTTGTTTCGTGATCCGATATGATGGGCATTGATGCCATCAGATCCACATACATGTCTTTTTTAGTAAGATGAAAAAGAGCCGTGGCAGAGATGTAAGGCATTATGGCTGTGCCCAGCATGGTATCAATATCACGTACGGTGTCGATCGGTTCGCCACCGATAAGGTTTAGCTGGCCCTTTTCAAAAGCGGTAATCACAGCGCGACGAAAAGCACGCGCATAAGGAATAATATTGATATATTGCCCATCATTGGGCTCAGGCTTATCTGAGAGGCCCTCTAAAATATTTTCAAACACACCGCTGGCTGGGGCAATAATGACGGCAGCAGGGCGAACCAGGACATCAGGCACGGTTAAATTCCTTTAAAAAAGGCAGTCTATAATTTAAGGGCCCCAAATTACAAGCTTTTTTGACTTTTCCCTTGCCAAAAGCCGTCCCTGGCCGCTATAAACCCCATTCCTTGGTGGTTGGGCAGGGCATGCCTTAACGACCTCAGATAACACTCATCCAATATGGAGACTGAAATGCCCAAGATGAAGACCAAGTCAGGCGCGAAAAAGCGTTTTAAACTGACTGGCTCTGGCAAGGTTGTGTATAAACAGGCACATACCCGCCACCGCCTGATCAGCAAACCCAAACAAATGAAACGTAAGGCTCGCGGTACTGCCGTGATCAACGATAGTGATGCGCGCATCATTCTCGGTTGGATGCCTTATGCGCGGAAAGGAGCGTAAGCGATGCCACGTTCACTTCCAAAAGTTGCGGGCAAAGCCCGCAAAGCAAAAGTTTACAAAGCAGCCAAAGGTTATTACGGCCGCCGCAAAAATACCATTCGCGCGGGTCGTCAGGCTGTTGAAAAAGCAGGTCAGTATGCTTATCGCGACCGCCGTGTGAAAAAACGCGACTTCCGCGGTTTGTGGATTCAGCGGATTAACGCAGGTGTGCGCCAGTACGGTTTGACTTATTCCAAATTCATGGGCTTGCTCATCAAATCCGGCATTCAGCTGGACCGCAAGGTTCTGTCAGATATGGCGATCAATGATGCACCGGCATTTGAAGCCTTGGTCAAGAAAATCGCTGCGTAAATTAAACGCGGCATAATGTTAGAAACGACGCCTTTTGGCGTCGTTTTTTATGGAATAACCTGTGGACAAAACAGGGGTTTTTGCGCCACAACTAGAGCATGAAAACAACGCGCCTGGCCTTGATTTTGTTGATGCTGCTTGCGCCTGCAGGCTTGCGTGCGCAAAGCCTGACAACGGAAACCCTGGTGGACTGGTGCCGTGATGCGCGCCTGGTTTTCACGGGTCTGGTAGGCAGCGCACCGATCAGCATGCTTCAAATGGATCAACGCCGCAGCAATGCTACCGCCTGCACGGGTTACCTGCGCGGCTGGCTGGAGCATGATGCGCATATGCGTTCACTGGCGCCGCAATTGGGTGAATGTTCGCGGCCCATTAGTGATAATGCCGCTGTGGTGAATGCATTCTTAACAGTGGCAGATCAGCCCAGTGCGGTAAAAATGGATATCAATAATATCATGACATTATTTGGCAGTGAGTTTTGCCGACCTGCTGCGGCAAAAACACAGATTCAGCCAACGGTGCTGATGCCGGCAGTACCTATTGATGCACCGCGACCGCAGGCACAAATCATTATGTTGCCGCCACCTGCGCCTGAAGCAGTGATGCCGCCTGCAGCACAAATTGCCGTGGCTGCGCCAGTAGTCACGCCGCAAGCAATGCCAACGCCCGAAACTGTCGCGCCACAGCCCAAAAGTGAAATTGCTGTGGTGATGCCGCGTGTGCCTATGCCGCCGCCTTTGCCGCAGCCGGTAAAATTGGCAGAGCCTGCATTGCCCCCGCCAGAACCTGTGAAACTTGCCAAGCCTGCGCCGCCACCACAGCCCGTGATTGATCCAACACAAACCCGGATTATTTCTTCTTCCCAGTCGCGCATGCTTGAAGCCGATGAACAATCCGCTATTCAGGTAATTCGATGAGTGAATCAGAAAACAAGACTGTAACAATAGTTGTGCCTGTAGCTGCGGCAGTAAATAACCCGACTTCATTGAATGAAATGAAGGTTGAAATTATCACTAAAGTTTCTGCAGCATGTAATATTGCAGAACTTGAGGAAATACGCGTTTCAGCACTTGGTAAAAAAGGGATTATTACTGAACAGCTAAAATCACTTGGCACAGCACATATAGATGTAAGAAAAGCTGCTGGTTTAGCTGTAAATATGGCTAAAGACGAAATTACCGCCGCACTGGAAGCGCGTAAGGCCGAGTTACAAAAAGCAGGATTATCTGCGCGCCTGGCGACTGAACAGATGGATGTTACCTTGCCGCCGCGTGCGGTGGCGGATGGCCGCGTGCATCCGATCTCGCAAACCATCGAAGAGATCATCCAGATATTCGCGCAGATGGGTTTTTCGCTGGCGGACGGGCCGGACATTGACGACGACATGCATAATTTCAGCGCGCTGAATTTTGCGGATGATCACCCAGCGCGCGAAATGCACGATACATTTTATCTGCCAAATCACGAAAGTAAAAAAATGCTGCTACGCACGCACACGAGTACGGTGCAGGTGCGCACGATGAATAAACAGAAGCCACCGATCCGTGTGATTGCGGCGGGCCGTACGTACCGCTCTGATTACGACATGACGCACACGCCGATGTTTCACCAGTGCGAAGGCTTGATTGTTGAAAAGAACATTCATATGGGCCATTTGAAAGGCTGCCTGCAGGATTTTCTGCGCGCGTTTTTTAACGTGGATGATTTGCCCATTCGCCTGCGCCCATCATTTTTCCCGTTTGTTGAGCCGGGCGCGGAAGTTGACATTGGTTGCTCACGCAAAGGCGGCGAACTGAAAATCGGGAATTACGGTGATTGGCTGGAAATCCTCGGCTGTGGCATGGTGCAT
>DPZW01000012.1:426-712 GCA_003536545.1 Rhodospirillaceae bacterium | reverse complement strand
CTCGGCTGTGGCATGGTGCATCCGAATGTACTTTCTGCTGCCGGGATTGATCCGAGTGAATATCAGGGTTTTGCCTTTGGCATGGGTATTGAACGCCTGGCGATGCTGAAATACGGCATTCCTGATCTGCGCACATTTTTCGAAGGTGACGCGCGCTGGCTGCGTCATTATGGCTTTGGCGCGTTTGAAATTCCGAATACTGCGGTGGGGAATTAGCCATGAAATTTACTTTGTCATGGCTCAAACGCCACCTTGATACGCAGGCGACTGTTGATGAAATCGCAAT
>DPZW01000012.1:0-200 GCA_003536545.1 Rhodospirillaceae bacterium | reverse complement strand
GCGTGGGTCTCGAAGTCGAAAGCGTTGAAAATCCGACCGAAGCATTAAAAGATTTTGTGGTGGCCGAAGTGCGCGACGCCCAGCAGCATCCAAATGCTGACAGGTTAAAGGTCTGCAAAGTCTGGGACGGAAAAAAAGAATTGAATATCGTCTGCGGCGCGCCCAATGCACGCGCGGGGATTAAAGTCGTACTGGCAAAT
>DPZW01000038.1 GCA_003536545.1 Rhodospirillaceae bacterium | reverse complement strand
GATGTTTTGAATATTGATGTCACAGTCATTGTGGACGGCTGGTATGGCGATAGTTCGCGCATGTATGTGACATCAATATTCAAAACATCTTTGTCGGTAAGGGCGCGCGTATCAGATGGAATACCGTGGCAAATAATTTCATTGAGTGAGATACAGGTCGCCTTGGGGAACCCGCCATAGCCTAGCGGAGCAGGGGTTGCGCCGTGCGCGCGGATAAATTCCTCGCATAAATCATTCAGTTTACCTGTGGTCACGCCAGGCTGGACATGGGGGGTGATGAAATCCAATGTCTCTGCGGCCAGTTGCCCGGCCTTGCGCATGGCGGCAAAATCAGCCGCCGTATGGCGGCGGATAGTTTCACTTGCGGAATTGGCGGGGACGGCTAGATTCATTCACTATGCATACCGAAAAAAACACCCTGAAACAAGCAAATCCGCCGGAAATTAAGGCTGCAATGCTTATCATTGGCGATGAGATTCTCTCTGGCCGCACGCAGGATAAAAACCTTGCCTGGCTATCGGATTATCTGGGCAAGCTCGGCATTCAGATGGCCGAGGTACGTGTGGTGCCGGACGTGCATGAAAAAATTGTTTCGGCAGTGAATGAACTGCGCCGCGCGTATGATTACGTTTTTACCACAGGCGGTATTGGCCCGACACCGGATGACATTACTGCCGAAGCCATTGCGGCGGCATTTGATCTGCCATATCAATTTCATCCAGATGCAAAAAAAATTCTGGAGCATTTTTATGGCGACCAGATTAACGAAGCCCGTTTGCGCATGGCAAAAATGCCGCGTGGTGCAAAGCTGATTGATAATCCGGTTTCGCATGCACCAGGATTTTACGTGGAAAATGTTTTCGTCATGGCGGGCGTGCCGAAAATTATGCAGGCGATGGCGATGAACCTTGACGGTGTGTTGGCGCGTGGTGCAGTGCGGCACCAGATTTCATTTACCACGCCTTTGCGCGAAGGCGTGATTTCAGAAACTTTGGCTGCTGCGATGAAGGAATTTCCGGATGTCAGTTTTGGCAGCTATCCCAGATTCCTGGACGGCGGCGGCACGGAAGTGACGCTGGTGCTGCGCGGATATGATGAAACAGCACTACAAACAGCACAGAAATGGGTGCTGGAAAAATTTTCTGCTCTTTAATTACTGCGCAGGCGGTGTAGCAGCTTCAGCAGGTGGTTTGGCCGGAAATTCACGCATCAGGATAATGCCAATCCGGCGGTTTTGCGGATCCTTGGGGGCATCCGGCAATAACGGTTCGCGGTCGGCGCGACCCACCACATTGACGACGCGGTCTGGATTGATGCCCAGATTAACCACTTCACGCCGGCTGGCGTTGGCGCGTTCTGCAGACAGATCCCAATTATCACGCCCGCTGCCTTTGAATGGCGTCGCATCAGTATGGCCGCGGATAGAAAGTTTGTTCGGCAAATCCTTAATGACGGCAATCACATTGCTAAGGATCTTTTTCAAACTATCACTCATGGTGCTGCCGCCACTCTCAAACATGGGCGTGCCGTCGGTATCAATAATCTGAATCCGCAAACCTTCGGGTGTTTCATCCACAATCAGGTTTTTCGTCAGGCCTGCCATGTCTGGATTATTTTGAATGACCTCGATAATTTTTTCCTTGGTCTCCTGGAATTTCTGTTCTTCCTTGCGCGCATTTTCCAGGGCTTCTTTGGCTTCCTTGATTTGCGCCGCAGTGGCAGCGGACACAACGCCTTTTTCCGCGCCATCGCTGCCTTCCTGGCCAGAGCCCGGGTCTTTTGGAATTTCTTCGTTGATATTCTCTTCGTCTTCCACCTGGCCGACAGGCGGAGATTCCTCGTTACCCTGTACGCCGGGGCGATCTGTTACGGCAACGGCTGTGGGCTCGGCATCGGATATCTGGCTGCCTGGTTCGTTGGGGGATTTCCCGCCCAGAATTTCACCCGCGCCGGATTGGGATTGCGAAACGGCAATCGGATCAAAATATTCGGCGATGCCTTTGCGCTGGTCTTCGGTTGTTGCGCCCAACAGCCACATCAACAGGAAGAACGCCATCATGGCTGTGACGAAATCCGCATAGGCAACTTTCCAGGCCCCGCCGTGGTGCCCCCCGACGATCTTTTTGACCTTCTTGATAACTATGGGGCGTTTATCGCCGTCGCCGTCTGCCATGATTCGAATTCCAGCAATCAGTCTAGACCGCATAAATGGCTTAGCAAGGGTAATTTATGAATAGTTTTTTGGTATGAATCTTATATAACACTGGGATTATTAGGTTGTTTTTAAGTTTTAAATGGAGGTGATTATGTTAGCTGGTTATGATTATACCCTCGAATTTTTCGTTAATATTCTGCGTAACAACCGCCTGAAAGATATTTCAGAATATGCAAGTGAAGTTCAAAAGCGTCGTGAAGATAGCCTGCAGGCTAAATATCTTTGTGACTGTGTGCAAAGCGCAATCAGCTATTCAAGACCGTCTGATTTATCACAAAGAATTGGGAAGTCGGCCGATAAACTAGATACGCTATTCACCATATTGCTTTTTGGGAAATGTAATGCGCCCTATGCGCTGGAGCAAAATCTTTTAACCCTTATCGGGTATTTTGATGATCGTGATCGCGGCAATCCGGATCCCTGGTTTAAAAATTTACGCATGAAACAATTGAATAAGCTGGCTGCGAGTATCAATCGCTACAGTCAATACGATCATGACCGAGAAGGTGCCCTGAGAGATGGAACGGCATTGATGTTGTTGATTATGCAGTCTCGCCCGGAAATTCTGGAGACGCTGAATCCCAAAAAGCATCGGGCGATTGTTAAGCTCTTTCACCAGGGAGGTAGAACGCTGGACGATGACCAGTTGGCGCGGGGTAAGAAAATTCTGGGCGCATCCCCCCTCAGATTTTGTTTGAAAGGTGATCGCGCGGCCCAGCCTTCACGGGAATTGCCGCACGTCCTTATGATGTACAGCTATGGCGGGGCCTCATAAAATGTGGTATTAAAATACCACACCTATTTCAGCACTATTTTGCTTGACCGGGCAGGTGGGGACATGCTTTAAAACGCGCCTGTTAACACCCCTAAGAGAGAATTCAGATGAAAACATATTCCGCCAAATCCGGTGACATCCAAAAGAAATGGGTGATCGTGGACGCTGAAGGCCTTGTCCTCGGCCGGCTTGCCAGCGTGGTTGCCATGCGCCTTCGCGGCAAACACAAACCTTCTTATACGCCGCATATGGATGATGGTGACCATGTAATTGTGATCAACGCGGCAAAAGTCAAAGTGACCGGCAATAAATTGCGCGACAAGGTTCTTTACTGGCACACAGGTTTCATCGGCGGAATCAAAGAGCGCACGATGGGTGAAACATTGGCAGGTAAACATCCTGAGCGTCTGGTAGAGAAAGCCATTGAGCGGATGATTTCACGTAACGTTCTGGGTCGTCAGCAAATGGGCAATCTGCGCGTTTACGCGGGTGCCGAGCATCCGCATGAAGCACAACAGCCTGAAGTGCTGGATGTTGCTGCAATGAACTCCAAGAATAAACGCTAAGCGGGAAACAGATCATGACTGAAGAAAATAAAACAGAAGAAACTAAAACAGCAGCGAAAAAACCTGCGGCAAAACCTGCGGCGCGTAAGCCTGCAGCAGAAAAGAAAACCGCGAAAGCAGCTCCAACCGTTGTGAAAAAAACCAGCCGTACGGTTGGCGCAGCGAAAAAGGAAGATGCGCCAGCGGCTGAACGTCCGGCACAAAAATCTGCGATGGCTGCGGCTGCGGCAGAAAAGCCAAAGCAGGTTCAGAACGTGGTGGACCGCACAGTTCAGCAAGTTGACAAATTTGGCCGTTCATACGCAACCGGCAAGCGTAAAAACGCAATCGCGCGCGTCTGGCTGAAATCTGGTAAAGGCGAAGTGGTGGTGAATGGCAAATCGCTGGCAACCTATTTCGCGCGTCCGACCCAGCAAATGCTGATCGAACAGCCTTTCAAAATCATCAATCGCCTGGGCCAGTATGATATTCTGGTGACCGTGACAGGTGGCGGTTTGTCGGGCCAGGCTGGTGCAGTGCGCCACGGCGTTTCAAAAGCTTTGACGTATTACGATCCATCCCTGCGTCCGGTGCTGAAACGTGCCGGTTTGTTGACTCGCGACCCACGCGTGGTTGAGCGTAAGAAATACGGTAAGCACAAAGCCCGTCGTTCAACCCAGTGGGTTAAGCGTTAAGCTTATACTCATTTGGAAAAAGGGTGCTTCGGCACCCTTTTTTATTGCGTGAAATATTGGTAAAAACAGCTATGAACTCGAAAATCAAAACCATTATCTTGGGCGCATCCGGTTATACGGGCGCGGAACTTTTGCGGCTGCTGATCAATCATCCGCATGTTGAAATTACGGGCCTCTCGGCAGAGCGCAATGCGGGCCAGAAGCTGGCAGACGTGTTTCCGCATCTCGGAATTTATCATCTGCCCGATCTGGTGCATATTGATGAGTTGAATTTTATGAAATGTGATCTGGTGTTTTGCGCGCTGCCGCACGGCACCACGCAGAAAGTGATCGCGGGATTGCCGAAGCATGTGAATGTGGTGGATCTGTCCGCCGATTTCCGTCTGCGTGATCCGCAGGCCTATGCGGAATGGTACGGCCATGCGCATCAGGCATTGGAGCTCCAACGCGAAGCGGTTTACGGGTTGCCGGAAGTCGCGCGTGATGCCGTCAAATCCGCGCGTCTGGTTGCCAATCCCGGTTGTTATCCAACCGCAAGTTCATTGCCGTTATTGCCATTGCTGAAGCATAATATTATTGAACGCAGTGGCATCATTATTGATGCAAAATCGGGTGTTTCCGGCGCAGGCCGCGCAGCAAAACAGAATTTATTATATACCGAAGTCACGGGCGGCATGTCTGCCTACGGCGTCGGCAATCACCGTCATTCGCCGGAGATTGAACAGAATTTGTCCGACGCCGCCGGTGCGCAGATTAATGTGACGTTCACGCCGCATCTGATCCCGATGGCGCGCGGTATTCTCGCGACGATTTATGCGCGGCTTCTGCCGGGCAAAACGATTGCCGATGTGCGCAATGCGCTGCATGCCGCCTATGACAAGGAACCATTCGTGCATATTTTGCCGGAAGGCAAATTGCCATCCACGCATCATGTGGCAGGATCCAATCATTGCCATATCGCGGCGGCACCCGGCGCGGGCGAGGGGCAGGTGATTTTGGTGTCGGTGATCGATAACCTGGTGAAGGGCGCATCCGGCCAGGCCATCCAGAACATGAATATCATGTACGGCTGGGATGAAACGCTGGGTATCAACGGTGCGGCGGTGTTTCCGTGAGTGGAAATATCATCTCCTATAAATCCATCTTGCCGCGCATTGCAGACGGTGTATTTGTGGCCGATACCGCGCGCGTGATTGGTGATGTGGAAATCGGCGCGGGCTGCGGCATCTGGTTCGGCGCGGTGATCCGCGGTGATGTGAATGCGATCCGCATCGGCGCGATGACGAATATTCAGGACAATGCGGTGATCCATGTCGCAAGCGAAGCCGTGATGGTGGACGGGCGGCAGAAACATGGCTATCCCGCCATTATCGGCAATGGCGTGACGGTGGGGCATATGGCTCTGATTCATGCCTGCCAGATCGGTGATGATTGTTTGATCGGCATGAATTCATGCGTGATGGATGCGGCGGTGGTGGAGGCGGGGAGTATCGTTGCCGCCGGCGCATTGGTGACACCGGGCAAGCGCGTGCCGACAGGGCAGCTATGGGCGGGCAGCCCGGCGCGTTATGTGCGCGACGTGACGGCGGAAGAACTGGCAGACATCAAATGGTCAGCCGAGCATTACAATCAATTGATGCAGAACTATCTTTAGTTTTTTCTTTTAATCTATTGCCGTAGTATTTTGTTTTTCCTTCGTTTTAGTTGGATTAAAAAGGAACCCATGGGTTTTCTTTTTGCAGGCGATCTGGAAGTAGGGGCTGTAGACTCAAATCAACAGCTCCCTCTGGCTGCAACGCCAGAGCTCAGCTTCCAAACCATGAATCCCGCGCGGTACCTCACCAGACTCACATTGTGAATATAATCCTATTATATGCTCACGGTCAAGAATAATTTGCTTTCGCCTGCATGCATACGGCAGGATGCAGGTATGACGCCTGAAGTTGCCGCCAGAACCATTTTTGTTGATGTCCACAATACTTTGCTGCGGAATGGCAATTTGAATATGCGTTTATGCGCGCAAATAATTAATTTTTTAAGTGAAGGTTATAGTTTCGCTATTTTTTCAGATCGGATGAGTGATGATACCAAAGTGGATTTGATTGAAAAACTTAGGGCTGCGAGCCAGATAGATCTTTTGAATTTACCAATGATTAGTAAGCATAGCGTAAAAGACATGATGCTTGGGGGAATGGTGGATAATCAGCCACCGGAGCGCGAAGCCTTGCAGTCATTACAATATTGGACGCCGCAAGATTTTGCAGGAACAAGAATTGAGAAAATTAGAAAGCAGCTTGCAAAAGCATGGGGCAATAAAGATAGTGGCTGCAAGTTATAAGAAATAAAAAAGCCCCGCAGATTGCGGGGCTTTTTCCTAAGTTGTAATGTAACTACGCCACAATCTTTGACACAA
>DPZW01000067.1 GCA_003536545.1 Rhodospirillaceae bacterium | reverse complement strand
TCCTGCTCCTCGCAATCCTGGCGAAAATGGGCGTTGCTGGTTAACTGGCAAGCTCAATATCAAATAGAAACACCCGCTTCGGCGGGTGTTTTTTATGGCTCAAGCTTGCCCTTGGGTGGATGACTGCCTTGCTTGCCCCGCAGCGCGTGATTGAGAAAATGTTGATGCAGTCGGTTGCCTATCCGTTCAAGCTCCAGATCGCTTATTGACGGGTTGCGTTCAAATCCCATTCCCGTCAATTCATCCGCACTGAAGAACTGAGGGTAGCGCTGTCCGCGCATTTCATTCACAAATCCCGCATATCCTAAATCTATAGCCGCTTCATAAATTTCCGGCTTTTGGTCCTTTACGATTTGTAAGCCCTGAAATGACCAGACCATCCATGCATTGTAGGAGCAATAAACATTATCCCTATCCTTAAGATGTATAAATAAATTGGGTGGATAAGCGACAAAATCCAGACCATACATCATCGTTGATCGGGAAAGATCCTCCGTCGTTTGCTTTCGTATCCGGTGTGTAACCCGTTCTATTTTATCTCTGTCAATTTTAGCTCTGACACCCGGATCAATCATGAACTCGCAACATACCTGGTATAAGGCGGCCACAGAGATATAGTCGTGTCCGGGCTGTGGAAACAGTGCGGCTGCATCCGGATTTCTTTCCATCAATCCCGCCAGCATTCTTTCAGCAGCACGATACTGATCATAAAATTCTAGATTAAACATAAGTCCACCATAAAGTCTGCCGTAACGGTAATAAGGGGGGCGGCAGAAATCAAGTAAATTTCTGTTCTAAGCCACCATGCTTTTGACCGCACGCAGGGCAGTGGCGGGATTTGTGCCTTTGCCATTCATCTGTGCCTGGAGCGCCGTCAGGGCAGCCATATTCAAAATGCCGCGCACGGTGGTTGCAGGCGTGAGAATATTCGCCGGTGCGTTGATACCCATCAGGATGGGCCCCACCATCACACCTTCACCCAAAAAGCGCAGCATATTCATGGAAATGCTGGCCGATGACAGGCCAGGCATGATCAGGACATTGGCCTGGCCCTTGAGGCGTGAGAGCGGGAAATATTTCAGACGCGCAGCTTCGTCCAATGCCATATCGACATGCATTTCACCTTCGATTTCCAGATCCGGTGCAAGCATGCGAACTTCGGCCAATGCATCGCGCATTTTGCAGGCGATGGCATCGTTATGCGTGCCGAAATTTGAATGCGAGCAAAGCGCAATTTTGGGTTCAAGTCCAAAATGTTCAATCAGCTCTGCGCCCATCAGCGTCGTATCGGCTACCTGACGCGCGGTGGGTTCTGCCTGAATTTGCGTATCGCCAATCAGGAAAGTTCCGTTTTGTAAAACCAGCAGGTTATAAGCTGCCGCGGATTGCAGGCCAGTGCGAAGGCCAAACACATTATTAATGGTGCATAAATGGGAATGATAACTACCCTGCATGCCGCAGATCATGCCATCTGCATCACCGCGTGTGACCATCATGGATGCAATAACGGTATTATCCGTACGCATGGCCAGCTTGGCATCATCAGGCGAAACACCGCGGCGTTCCATCAAATTATGGTAGTGATGCCAATAATCACTGTAGCGTTCATCTGAATTCGGATTCACGATTTCAAAATCCTTGCCCGGTGTGATGCGCAGCACGGCATTTTTTAATCTGCGTTCAACAACTTCAGGGCGGCCAATCACAATCGGTTTGGCGATGCCTTCGTCCACCATGGCCTGTACGGCACGCAACACGCGCTCATCTTCGCCTTCGGCCATCACGATGCGTTTTGGTTCTTCTTTTGCGCGGATAAAGATATTTCGCATCACAAATCCGGAACGGTAAACGAATTGTGAGAGCATTTCGCGGTAAGCTTCCATATCGCTGATAGGGCGCGTGGCAACCCCAGATTTCATGGCAGCCTCAGCAACAGCAGGCGCAATGCGGATAATCAGGCGCGGATCGAATGGTTTGGGAATGATGTATTTGGGCCCAAATTTCAGGTCTTCGCCAATATAAGCAGAAGCAACAGTTTCAGAAACATCTTCCGTCGCCAGATCCGCAATCGCGCGGACGCAGGCAATTTTCATTTCTTCGTTAATTGTCGTTGCGCCCACATCCAATGCGCCGCGGAAAATGAACGGAAAGCATAAAACGTTATTCACCTGATTGGGATAATCACTGCGGCCTGTTCCCAAAATGGCATCCGGACGAACCTCAGCGACGAGCGCGGGATCCACTTCAGGCGTAGGGTTTGCCATCGCCAGAATGAGCGGAGCTTTTGCCATTTGTTTCAGGTGATCCGCGCCCATAATATTCGGGCCGGATAATCCCAGGAAGATATCAGCACCTTTCAATGCTTCCAGCAAATTGCGCGCCTTGGTGTCATTGGCATAGCGTTCTTTATGCACATCCATGAATTCATTGCGACCTTTGTAGACCACGCCGGTGCGGTCGCAGATAATAATATTTTCCTTTTTCATACCCATGCCGACCAGAACATCCAGGCAGGCAAGTGCGGCAGCTCCCGCACCCGAGCAGACGAGGCGAATGGTTTCGATTTTCCGATTAACCAGACGCAGCCAGTTATAAATCGCCGCACCAGCAATAATGGCGGTGCCGTGCTGGTCATCATGAAAGACGGGAATATTCATGCGCTCTTTGAGTTTGCGCTCAACTTCAAAACACTCTGGTGCCTTAATATCTTCCAGGTTAATACCGCCAAAAGATGGCTCCAGCGATGCAATAATCTCAACTAATTTATCCGGATCTTTTTCATCAATCTCGATATCGATGGAATCGATACCAGAGAATTTTTTAAATAAAACCGCCTTACCTTCCATTACCGGTTTGGCGGCCAGGGGGCCAATATCTCCCAGACCCAGAACAGCAGTTCCATTTGTGATAACCGCAACCAGATTGCCGCGGGCGGTCAGGCGGGCGGCTTCGTTGGGATCTGCTACAATGGCATCACAAGCCGCGGCCACGCCGGGCGAATAGGCAAGCGACAAATCACGCTGGTTCGTCATCGCCTTGGTCGGTGTAATCTCCAGTTTGCCGGGCTTGGGGAAGCGGTGGTAATAGAGCGCACTATCGCGAAATTGCTGATCCATGGGTGTCTTTATCCATTCTGAGGTAATAGAGGTTAGCTTTGATACGAAAGGGATTGCGTCGCGGCAAGCGATTTTTGGCCGTTTTTCCTTAGTTTTTTGCAATGTTGTTGTGCAGGTGCGAGATGGATGAGAGAGGGAATTTCTCTTGATTTTCTCACTTCTCACCTCTAGCTTCTCGCTTCCTGGATTGCGGCTGTGGCGGAATGGTAGACGCGCAACGTTGAGGTCGTTGTGGGGGCAACCCCGTGGAAGTTCAAATCTTCTCAGCCGCACCATTGGATCTTATCCGCCCCACTGTTGAATGGAGTTTATGTGTCTCCCTGGGTCTATCTTCTGCTTGCTGGCCTGTTTGAAATAGGCTGGCCGTATGGACTTAAAATTGCACAGCAGGATTCCCATAGGATTCTCGGCATCAGTATGGCTGTGATCTGTATGATTATCAGCGGTGCACTACTGTTTCTCGCACAAAAACAGATTCCTATTGGCACCGCCTATGCTATCTGGACAGGTATCGGTGCAGCGGGGACGTTTGTACTGGGGGTTTTGGTTTTTGGCGATGCCATGGGCATGATGCGCCTTCTGGGGCTGATTCTGATCATTGGCGGAGTTGCAGTCTTGAAACTATCTCATTGAGGTTATGATGAACGATGTTTGTATTCTTGCTACCGGCGGCACGATTGATAAAGTGCACGATCCTATCGCCGAAGCCCTGGCTTTTTCCGGGGAGTCGCACATCCCAGAAATTCTGGAACAATGCCGCACAAAGGACGTTGCCCACCAGGTTATCATGTTTAAGGACAGCCGTGATATCAATGATGCAGATCGTGAAATTATTTTCCAGGCTGTTAAGGCAAGGCCGGAAAAATCAATTGTGGTGACACATGGCACCAGCACGATGTCCATGACAGCGCAATATTTAAAAGATAGGGTGATAGGAAAAACGGTGGTGCTCACCGGGGCCATGCGACCCTTTTCATTTTTTGAATCAGATGCAGGTTACAATCTGGGAGGTGCAATTGTGGCTGCACGGGCTTTGCCGCATGGAATATATATAGTGATGAACGGCAGAGTATTTGAGGCTGGGAAAGTTAGTAAAGATGAGGCAAAAGGCGTTTTTGTCAAAACAGACTAGTCCGCCTATATTATGGCCATGGAATGGAAAATTTCAGATCAGCTTGTTGACTATCCGGATGCGGTGGCCGAGATGGACGCGCGCGTTTCCGCTATCCGCGCGGGCACCGCAGATGAATTGATCTGGCTGCTGCAGCATCCATCGCTTTATACCGCAGGCACGAGTGCAAAAGCTGCCCATTTGATTGACGCAAAATTTCCGGTCTATGAAAGCGGGCGCGGTGGGCAATATACCTATCACGGTCCGGGGCAGCGCGTGGGTTATGTGATGCTGGACCTGAAACGGCGTACAGCAGATGTTCGTAAGTTTGTGCAGGATTTGGAAGAATGGATTATTCTATCCTTGCGTGAATTGGATGTGGTGGCAGAGCGACGCGAAGGCCGCATTGGTTTGTGGGTTGCGGGAGAAAATGGACAGGAAAATAAAATCGCTGCCATTGGTGTCAGGGTGCGGCAATGGGTGACGTTTCATGGCATTTCCATCAATGTGCATCCAGATTTATCGCACTACGCAGGCATTGTGCCTTGCGGCATTTCTGACCATGGCGTCACATCGCTTGCTGCGTTGGGCGTGCGGGCAAGCATGGATGATCTCGACGCCGCGCTCGAGAAAAACTGGAGCCAGGTTTTTTAATTCACTGGCGCAGCTTCGGGTGTTGTTGCAGGCGCAGCCTCTGGCGTTACAACGGGCGCAGGCGCAGCGGCAGGTTTTTTACCAAATAGTCCCTGTAAACCTTTTTGCAGATCCTGTTTAATTTCTTCCTGTTTTTCTGCCGGAACGAGCTTCTGAATAATTTTTTCCTTTGCGTCCTGCGTCGTTGCAGCAGGGGCATTGTTGGCCGCAGTTGCCTGCACAGCTGCCAGGCATGCGTTGCCGGACGCATCCGTTGTGGGCGCAGCTGATTCACCGCTTGTGCCAAGTGAGCGCAGAATATCCATGCCCTTGGTCTTACCCAAGACTGCTGCTGTCACCGCGCTTTGCGCCAGGCCTGAACCATCAACGATGACGGCGGGCTTTGTAATCGCGCCTGCAATTTTAATCGGCGGAATCAGGCCGCCAGCCTTCACCGCCTTCATATTCGGGAAAGCTTTCAGGTTTAATTTTTCCGTTGCAAGGTTTACATCGCCAGACATTTGCATGGCCAAAACGTCGCTATCCACGGCACTGTTGGTGGTTTGCCAAATCCCGTTTTGTCCGGTGAATATAAAATTAGCACAGCGAACATGTGCAATATTGGGGACATTATAACCAGGAATAGCCAGGCGCAGCACATTGCCGATGCCATCAAATAAAATACCGGTTTCAAATTCGCCCGAATTGCTGGTCACCTTCAAACTACCGCGACTTGCGCCCATGGCTTGCCGCAAGTCATTGCCGCTGCCGGACAATGATAAAGCCAATGCGCCTGTGCCGCGAATGCGATCATTCAGCTTTAATTCCTTGAGCAGATCACCGTAATTCAGATTGTCGCTGTTGAGATTAACGGTAAGCGCAGGCGTTTTACCGTTTCCATTCAGGCCAATATTTCCGGAAAAAGTGTTTTTGGCATAAAGCAGTTTCATTGGTGAAATATTCAGATTGCCGTCATTAATGGCTGTGGTTCCGGAAAAGCCTGCAATATTTTTGCCATCCTGGATAATTTCGCCAATGTTTAATTTAATATTGGCATTGATGCCGCGCAGTGCATCTGCAGGAAATGGAATGGCGGGAATAAGGCTGCCCCCTTCAGCTGCATAGGCCGGGGAGATGAAAAGCGAACCCTGTTTTTCTTCTTTAGCGGGTGCGGCAGGATTGCCAGCAAAATCTGCCACGTTCAATTTGGGAATATTCAGATCCCCAGTGATATTGGGTTTGCCGGACAGGCCCAGTTTCAGCTGACCCATAATTTCAGTCTGGCCGGTTGAAAAATTCAAATCAGCCAGATTTGCTGAATTGGCATTCGGCATGGAAAAATTGGTGTTTAGGCTAAAATTGCCAAAGGGCAGGGGGCTGCCGGTTAGCGGTGCGAAATCCTTGCCGTTACCGTTGGCAGAAATTTTAAAATCCGCGCCTGTAAACTTCTGCGGGTCCTTGATGCTGCCTTCGAAATTAACTTTGGTCGATGCAAGCTCTAACAGACCTTTGACGGGGAAATTTTTTCCACCACTGAGCAGTGTTTCCAGTTTATCACCCGTAATTTCAATTCTCACCGGCGCGCCGTTCATATCGGCTTCCGCAATCAGTTCCAGAGGGTGTGACGGGCGCAGGGAAGTTTTCAGGTTTTTAACTGCCAATTTTGTCAGCTTGCCGTTATCTTTATAATTCAAAGTGGTGTTCGCGATATCCACGGATAAAATTTCAAGCGATACCGGCTGCATGGATTTGGCAACGGCATTATTATCTTTATCACCGATCGCTTTGGCGGCCGGTTCAGCTTTTTTAAATTCCCAGTTTTGGCGTTCGCCGGATTTGGTGAGATTCAGCGTTGCGCCTTTCAACGTCACGCCTTCAATCACAATTTGTTTATCCAGCAGGGGCATGAGGGCGAGCGAGGCATCCAGCTGTTTGACATCAACCATTGGCTGTTTATCACCCCAATCGGCATCGGCCAGCGTGACGTCGTTCAGAGATAATTTAAGAGAAGGAAAAACAGAAAGTGCGAGCGGGCCATTGATTTCCAATTTGCGCCCCATTTGCTCTGAAACTTTTCCGGCAATCAGACCGCGATATTCATTGGGATCAAATTGCGTGGTGATATAGATGCCCAAACCCGCAATCACGACAACAGTAAAAATTGCGCCGCCCGCCAAAAATTTACCTAATTTCATTTATTTGCTCCCTGTTTCAGGGATTTAT
>DPZW01000168.1 GCA_003536545.1 Rhodospirillaceae bacterium | reverse complement strand
TTCATCGCGCAAATTATCTTCGGGTGGCAAGCCGTCGCCATATTTTGGATCGCCTAAAATCGGCGTGCCATGGTGTGCCAGATGCACGCGCAATTGATGGGTACGGCCCGTGCGTGGCCACAGTGCAACCAGCGCATATTTTTTACCCAGTGTATCGACGACGGCATAATCTGTGATCGCACTTTGGCCTTTGGGATCGACCTGCATCATTTCACCGCCCTGCGGGGTTGGCTTTTTCAGCAGTCGCTGCGTAAACTTTCCATGGCTGTTATCAGGCACCCCAACTGTAATCGCGAGATAACATTTCCGCATTTCGCGTGACTTGAAGGCATCGCCCAAGCGGCGCGCAGCGGCCGCAGTTTTCGCCAGCAACATTACGCCGGACGTATCTTTGTCCAGCCGGTGCACAAGTTTTGGCGTGGTTTCAGCATTCGGCTCAACCAATGCGGCGGCAAGCAGGTCAATGCTCCAGACCACTTTGCTACCGCCCTGTGAAGCAATGCCGACAGGTTTATTGAGGGCAATCCATTGATCGGTTTCTGTGATAACAGCGGCGCGCATGGCTTTGGCAAGTTTATGATCCGGCGAAATAACTTTTTTGGGTGCCGGTGCATCGAGATCGGGCAAAGTGGGCAGTGTCAATTTCTGTCCCTGTACCACACGGATATTGGCACGGGTTTTTCTGCCATCAAGGCGGATCAGGCCTTTGCGCAATGCTTTTTCAATCCAGCCCTGTGTCACGCCTTTGTAGTGGACGCGCACATAGCGGTCGAGGCGCATATCGGCATATTCGAGGGGGATTGTTTCTTCAACACTCATGGCGCGCATTATGCCATGCTGGAGCCAATTAGTGAATTGTTTTGTGCTGTTCTTCGATGCGCTGAATGCGGGTATAAAGATTATGCGATTTTTCCATCAGATATTTTAATCCGCGTGGCAATTCGGCTTCTTCAATCTCACGCTCGTCCAGTGCCAATACCTCGGCACTGACTTCAATGGCAGGGTCAAAGCCGGTTTCTTCGCGTTGCATCTCACCCTGCTGCACAGCGCGGTGCATCATCAGCCATGCCATAATCTGCGTCAGGCGGGCCGTCAGGCGCATGGTTTCATAGCTCATCAACAAACGCTGGCGTGGTGCCATTTTACTTTCATCCAGGGCCTGGCGGTATGAAATATAGGTATGTGCCTCTGACAGCAGATCCAATGCTTCATTATATGCCGGGTTTTTAAATTGTGCGATTTGTGCGGCCATTTTGACTTCCTCATCATCCATTTTGGCCGTGATTTGTTACCAAATTATGAATAATAAAATTTTTGTTAAGCTCTTGAAAACCCCGTTTTTTCTACCAAATAAAAGCTGAAAGGGTGCCATTTGGGCCCTTTAAACTGAATATCGCTAACAAGAGAGGATATCATGAATAATTGTGCAATCGACTTTAGTCCCCTGTTTCGTTCCAGCATCGGCTATGACCATGTTTCGCGCCTGATGGAAACAGCCTTGGCCTCACCGAAATCCGCGCCCAATTATCCGCCCTATAACATTGAAAAATACGGCGAGAATAATTACCGCATTACCATGGCTGTTGCCGGGTTTTCAGATGATGACCTGCAGCTGACGCAGAAGGATAATCTGCTGATTGTGACCGGACAAAAAACCAAGGATGCAAAAGAAAATTGTACTGAGAATGAAGCCTGTTCCCCGGGCGTGATTTTTCTGCACCGTGGCATTGGCCAGCGCAATTTTGAAACCCATTTTCAATTGGCAGATCATGTTCGGGTTGAAAATGCAAAGTTGCAGAGCGGACTTTTGCATATTGAATTGAAGCGGGAGGTCCCCGAAGAGAAAAAACCGCGCACGATTAAGGTTGAAATGGCGCGGGCCTAAATAAAGTCGGGGCGGGGTTTTTCCCCCGCCCCTGATTTTAGTATTTTACGCCGCAGCCATAGGCTTCGGTATTGCTGGGACTGCTGATTTTATTTTCTGCCGCAGCGGCCACAGCCTTCACCACATAATTTTCAGCTTTGGCAATATCCGATGCGTTTGCGCTTTTGATGCTGTCAATTGCGCCCTGGTAGGCGAGTTTACCTTCGGGGTTAATCACAAACATATGGGGCGTTACTTTTGCGCCAAAAGCTTTGCCCAGTTCACCAGCAGGATCGCGGACATAGGTGGTGCTGGCGATTTTGACTTCTTCCATATAGGCCTTGGCGGCTTTATCATCCGCAAGATGACCTTGTTCACCCGCAGCATTGCTGTTCACGGTGATCCATACCACACCCTTTTTGACGGCATCAGCTTGCAGTTTTTGCATTTCGCCAGCGTCATAGAATTTTTTCACAAATGGGCATTCCGGGTTGTTCCATTCTAGAACCACCGTTTTTCCTTTAAAATCACTGATTTTATGCTGCGTGCCATTGACGTCCGTGAAGGTGACATCGGGTGCGTTTGTCGTCGCTTTGGCCGCCCATGCAGGCATGGCGCATAATAAAGCGATCAGAAAAAGAGGAATTAATTTTTTCATGAGCAGTCTCCGGTTTGTGGGGGTTGGGAAAGATTTTTAATCAGATGGTCCACCGTCAACAATTGCGGCAGCACCACAGGGCAGGCATCGCCGCCTGGATAATAAACATAGAGCGGCACACCATTGCGGCCAAAAGACTGGAGGAAAGATGTGATTTTCGGATCACGGTTGGTCCAGTCGCCCTTCAGGTAAGCGATGTCATGTGTCATAAAATAATCGCGTGTTTCTTGTGTATTGAGGGCAATACGTTCATTGGCCAGGCAGGTGATACACCATGCCGCTGTCATATTTACAAATACAGGGCGGCCAAGGCTGCGCAATTCTTCCAGACGCTCTGCGGTAAAAGATTCATAATCATGCGTAGTTTTTGCGATGACTTCGGTGGGTTCAATTTTGGAAATTGCAAAAACGGACATCGCGGCAAAGATTAAAACAATGCTGCGCAGAAACAGCTTCCAGCTACGCGTGGTTTCAGACTGTTGCCAGATCCAAAGGGCAAAACTGATCGCCCATAGCGCAAATAGCATCAGTAAAATACCCATCGCATCCGTTTGTTGTGCCAGCACCCACAGTAGCCAGATGGCGGCGGCGATCATCGGGAATGCCAGAAATTCCTTGAACTGTTTCATCCACAGGCCTGGGCGCGGCAGGAATTTCATGGCAGTTGGCGAGAGCGTGAGGATCAGATAAGGCAATGCCATGCCAAGGCCCAACACCGTCATAATTAAAATTGTCACCCACCAGTTTTGCGTGAAGGCATAAAAAATTGCGCCACCCATGAAAGGCGCGGTGCAGGGCGTAGCTACAAAAACCGCCAAGGCACCGGTAAAAAATGTGCCGAGATGGCCGCGCTTATGCGCCAGATTATCTCCCAGATTGGCGAGCGATTGTCCAATATCAGTAATGCCGCCCAGCAAGAGACCAATGACAAATAACACCATGATCATCGCGCCGACGAATTGCGGTGATTGCAATTGAATACCCCAGCCAATTTCGCCGCCAGCCGCGCGCAGGAATAATAATGCGCCGCCCACCAGCCAAAAACTGGCAATGACACCAAGAGTATAAATAAACCCACCGGTGACGATATGTTTGCGCTGGGCACCGGATTTATGGACGAGGGCGAGGGCCTTCATCGATAAAATAGGAAACACGCAAGGCATCAGATTCAAAATAATTCCGCCCAGGAATGCAAAGAGCAGTGCCAG
This sequence comes from Rhodospirillaceae bacterium, assembly GCA_003536545.1. Taxonomy (GTDB): domain Bacteria; phylum Pseudomonadota; class Alphaproteobacteria; order UBA11073; family UBA11073; genus UBA11073. The sequence continues at coordinate 4,049 of DPZW01000168.1, read as the reverse complement.
CCCCAGATTGGTAACTTCGCCGGATTGGGGGCTGTGCAGCTTAACATCGGATTCAAACCGGTAGCTTTGCTCGCCACTGCGGGTTTCAACTTTCAAATCCCCGGAAATTTTCTGCAAAGGTTCAATGGTCGTTTCATCGCGGATCAATGTGATAATCAATTCATCGCCCACAACACGAACATTTTGTGGAGCATTATTTTGTATCACCAGACTTTCATCCGGAAAGAATTGGGCAGATTGAAAACCATCCCATGCACCGGTGAGGCGTAGTTCCAGGCTGTTATCTTGCAGGCTTGCTGTTTGCGAATCCAGAAATTCCTGCGGCTGCTGTGCGCGTGCAGACTTAAATTGCGGCCCGTATTTTGTGAAATCATTGATATTATCAACGGGCAGGGTGATAGAAAGGTCCGCACCTTCAGGAATACATATGTCTGCACATACCAGCCAATCGGCGCGCAGTTTAATGGTGACATCTGTGCCCAGCGGCAAATTATCCGGCAAGGTAATTTCAACCGGCAATAAAATCTGGCCGGAATAGCCATAATTCATCAAATCACCGTAGGGCTGCCGCTGCGGTGTTGGCCATAAAATATCGCTGGCCATAAAGCCTGCCGGCAATTCCCACTGCAGTGTGGTGGCTAGGCCGCTGTCACCTGGGTTTTTCCAGTAGGTGTGCCAACCCGGTGCAATATCCTGGAGCAAGCCCAGATGCAAGGTTTCACCGGGGATTATCGCTGTATGTTCCGAGACCAGCTCCGCCTTTACCTTGCCAGTAGTAGCCTGAGCCAGAGTAGGCGAGAGAATCGCGAAAGCTAAAAACAGCAGGATGGGAAGGATTCTATGCATGCTTATTCTTAGGCGAATTTACGTGAGGGGTCTATTAAATCCCTGTAAAGAATTGAATCGGATTAAAATTTTTTCTTGCAAGCGTGCCAAGTTTTTGTTAAAGCTTATTTATTGGCTTCGGTCAGTCGCGGAATTTGAAGGGGCAGCTTGCACCGCGTTACAAAGCTAAAGCGCTACAGCATTGGTGAATGCCAATACGTGGGTCCCGTAACTGTTGTTTTGGGGCCTATTTTTATGTCTGGTGATTCTGTTGCTGTGCTTGAGCGGAAAGTTACGCCGAGCAATCGCATTTCTGCAAACGCTACGCGTTTTAATGACCGTGATATCATTCCTGTCGAACCGGCAGATGCTGCTCCGGCACTGCCAAAGCTCAACTTAACATTTGGCGATGATGTGCCGGGGTCGGGCAATCGTGTATCATTGCGGTCGCCTTATGCGACGCACAGAATGCAAATCATGCAGTTTGGTTTCGCCAAGGATCTGGAAGAATTCGTACGTGATTATGCCCAGCTTATTCTAACCCCCGGTCTGGATGGCAAGCCTTTTGCGCCCGTCATGGCGGTGGTGACAAAACCGGGTGAAGAAGTTTACGCCAAGGGATTGGCGGTCAATTGCGGTTATAGCGGATTTCTTCAATCCTTGCTGGCCGTAGTGGAAGATTGCAGAATGAAGCAATTCCCGTGGCTGGAAGAAGTTTTGCCGCAAAAAACTTATCAGCAGTTATCCTGCCTGCAGATCCCACGTCGGCCAGCTCCGCGCGGACCAGCAGTATACGCCATCGAATAATCTGCTATCTTTCTGCGTTGGAACCAATGGGTGCCGCAGGGCATTGGCATAGCAGGAGAAAAACCATGAAATTTATTATCGCTACCATTATTGCGCTTTTACCTCTCACGGCTTTTGCCGCCACAGTGGCAGAACAGCGCGCCAGCATCCATCAGATGGAAGTGAATACGTTGGCCAAGCTGTATGAAAAGCAACCCACAGCACGCCAGGAAGTGCAAAGTGCGGTGGGCTATGCCGTTTTCACGAATGGTTCACTCGCGCTGTTGTGGGTGAGTGGTGGTTATGGCCATGGCGTTGCGCATGATAACAAAACAGGCGAAAATACATTCATGCAGATGGCAAGCGCAGGCGTTGGTCTGGGTCTTGGCGTCAAGGATTACAACACGGTCTTTATTTTTAATAATGCCAAGGCATTTGAAGATTTCAAGAACAATGGTCTGGATATGAGCGCGCATGCGGATGCCGCGGCGAAACTTGAAGAAAAAGGTGATGCGGCGGGTGGCGCGGCGAATGTTCTGCCGGGTGTGCGGATTTACCAGCTGACCGACAGCGGGTTGATGGCGCAGGCGATGTTGCAAGGCACAAAATACTGGCGCGATGACGATCTGAATAAGTAGGAATGGCGATCTCGACAGGACTCGAACCTGTAACCTACTGCTTAGAAGGCAGTTGCTCTATCCAATTGAGCTACGAGACCGTATTAAAAGCCATTATCCATTAACTCGTACCATTACCACGGCTTCAGCGGCAAGGCCTTCGCTGCGGCCGATGAAGCCCAATTTTTCCGTGGTGGTGGCTTTGACGTTCACGCGGCTTGCATCCACATTTAAAAGCGCGGCAATGCGTGCCTGAATTTTCTCGCGGTGGGGGCCCAGCCTGGGGGCTTCTGCCAATAGGGTAATATCCGCATTCACCACGCTGCCGCCTGCCGTGCGCAGCAGCTGCATCGCATGCGAAACAAACTGATCCGATGCCGCATCTTTCCATTTTGGGTCAGACGGCGGGAAGTGCTGGCCAATATCGCCGCCGCCGATGGTGCCAAGCAGGGCATCGGTCAGCGCATGCAAAATCACGTCGCCATCCGAATGGGCATCCACACCGTGGGAGTGGGGGATCTTCACGCCACCCAGCCAGATGTGATCACCATCTTTGAAACGATGCACGTCAAAGCCGTGGCCGATACGGCTTTCACCCCCGGCGTTCAATAATGCTTCCGCCATATCAAAATCCTCTGCTGTGGTAATTTTAAGATTGCGCGTATCTCCTTGAATTATTTGAATAGGTAATCCGGCGTGTTCAAACAGCGCAACATCATCAGTGAAATCTTTATCCTGAAACTTTTGATGCAGTTCAAGAATCTTTGCAAAGGGAAATGCCTGAGGGGTCTGCGCTGAAAAAATATTGGTTCTATCAATGGTTACGATTTGATCTTCACCCCGATGTTTTATTGTATCCGAAAGAGGAATTGCGGTGAGCAACGCAAATTCACTCAAATTTTCAATCACGCGACCGATGATTTGAGCAGACGTAAAGGGGCGGGCGGCATCCACAATCAAAACATAGTCTGGCGCGCCTGCTGCCATGGCTTCAAGCCCTAGCCGGACACTGTCCTGTCGCCGCGCGCCGCCGGTGATGGGGGTTAAAATTTCAGGGCAGAATTTTTCCTGTCCCGCGCCAATCACAACATGGATATTCCTGATTGCCGGATGCGCGCGGTAATTTTCCATCGTGCGTTGCAACATGGATTTGCCGGCAAGCGGGATAAACTGTTTGGGCACATGGCTCCCCACACGCAAACCCGCACCGGCAGCAACAATTAAAACATCAATCTTCATGGGAGCTGTATATCCCAATTCCCCGGCGTAGGGGAGGTCGCTTTTGTTCCGTGAATAATTTTGTTGACTTTTACTACTCTGGGTTGTTAAGACAGAAAAGGTTTAGCGGCCAGATTAATCAAGGGGTAATGCCTATGTTGCATTCATTCAAATCAGGGGCCGCACGCGGCCTGTTTCCCATCATTCTGATTGCGGTTTGCCTTTGTGCGTTTTCGTGCGAGGCAGACACAGGAAATCCAAAATCAGCGGAGGAAGATTATTCTGAGCATTTAAGTGATGAAGCATTAGAAATACTGGATAATTCTGAGCCGGGACAACCGACCCCTCTTAATGAGATTATTTTAGATAACGGGCAAAGTGTGGAATCTATTTTGGATAAGTATGGCTCAGGCCCTAATAGCATGACAGAAAATAATAAAAAATAATTTACAGCAATGGAGATTCCCATGAAAAAATTTTCAAAAAGTTTAACAAATGCATTTTTACTAGTATCAGGTTTAGGATTAACACTTTTTCTTACGGCTTGTGGTGGTGCTGGCACTGGTAATGGTGAGGCATCGAGTTCCGATGAATTCCTAAATG
>DPZW01000158.1:3769-3895 GCA_003536545.1 Rhodospirillaceae bacterium | reverse complement strand
TGGTGGTGCCGGTGTGGGTAAAACGGTTCTGATTATGGAATTGATCAATAACGTTGCAAAAGCGCACGGCGGCGTATCGGTTTTCGCAGGCGTGGGTGAGCGTACGCGTGAAGGTAACGATCTTTA
>DPZW01000158.1:0-3475 GCA_003536545.1 Rhodospirillaceae bacterium | reverse complement strand
TACGGCCAGATGAACGAGCCGCCAGGCGCACGTGCACGGGTTGCCCTCACAGGTTTGACCATGGCGGAATATTTCCGCGATGAAGAAGGTCAGGACGTTCTGTTCTTTGTCGATAACATTTTCCGTTTCACGCAGGCGGGCGCGGAAGTCTCCGCGCTTTTGGGCCGTATCCCATCCGCGGTGGGTTACCAGCCGACACTCTCGACTGAAATGGGCCAATTGCAGGAGCGGATTACGACAACGGATAAAGGTTCAATCACTTCTGTTCAGGCGATTTACGTCCCTGCGGATGACTTGACGGATCCGGCACCCGCCGCATCATTTGCGCATTTGGATGCGACAACGGTTCTCTCTCGCCAGATTGCTGAGCAGGGGATTTATCCTGCGGTGGATCCTCTGGATTCCACGTCACGTATTCTGGATCCACGCGTGGTGGGTGAGGAACATTACACCGTTGCCCGTGAGGTGCAGAAGGTTCTGCAAACCTATAAGTCACTGCAGGACATCATCGCGATTCTGGGGATGGATGAATTGTCAGAACAGGATAAATTAGTGGTATCCCGCGCGCGTAAAATTCAGCGTTTCCTCTCACAGCCATTCCATGTGGCGGAAGTCTTTACGGGTTCACCGGGCGTCTTTGTTTCGCTTGCCGATACCATCAAAGGCTTCAAGGAAATCTGTGAAGGCAAATATGATCACCTGCCAGAGCAGGCATTTTATATGGTGGGTAAAATCGAAGATGCTGTTGCCAAAGCTGGCACCATGGCCGCAGAGGCTGCGTAGGCATGTCTGAATTCAAACCCAATATGGCCAAACTGGGCGGGCGGGATGTCTTTATGTATCCCGGCGGCCTGCCGTTTGAAATTATTTCGCCTTCGGAAATTTTATTGTCTGAACCCGTCGATAGCGCGGAAATTCCTGGTAGCGAAGGTTATTTCGGCGTTATGCCCGGCCATACGCCGCTGATTACCAGTTTGCAGCCGGGTGTCATTACGCTGATGCGTGGCGATACTGTTGTGTGGCAGATTTATGTTTCCGGCGGTATTTGCGAAGTGACGTTTGATCGTGTCACTGTTCTGGCAGAGCGCGCATTTGACCTGCCGCAACTGGATGCGGGTGAGGCACAGGCTGATATCACGCGCCTGACGGCAGAATTGCAAACAACGCAGGATGAATTTGGTGCGGATAAAATCCGCGCAGCAATTGCCGAAGCGCAAACACGCCTTGCAGCCGCGCTAAGCCAGCACGCGCCAAAAAAAGACGCCCCAAAAGCAGCATAAGGTGCCAGCCGCCCTTTCTTATGCGATCTGTATTTTAATCTGGGGATCCACCTGGTTTGTCATTAAATTTCAATTGGGTGTGGTGCCGGAATCCGTTTCACTGGTTTATCGCTTTGGCCTGGCCGCATTTCTGTTAATGGCCTATTTGATTATTCGTCGTCAGAATTTGCGCTACGGCCGTCAAACGCATGTTTGGTTTGCTGGCCTCGGTGCCACCCTATTTTGTTTTAATTATCTGCTCACCTATATGGCTACGCATTATCTCAACAGCGGATTAATCGCGGTGTTGTTTTCCAGTATCGCCATTTTCAGTGCGCTGAATGGCCGCTTCTTTTTAAAGGAAAAAGTCAGCCGCCGCCTGTGGGTCGGTATCGTGATTGGCATGGTGGGTATTTTTATTCTCTTTATGCACAAGGTTGGTACGGTAGACTACACACATGGCACCATGATGGGTTTTGCTCTTGCGTTGGTGGCCAGTTATCTGTCATCAGCCGGAAATATGATTGCGGCGCGGTTGCAAGGCGCAGTGCCGGTTTTGCAGGCCAATGCCTGGGGCATGTTATACGGCACAGGCCTGCAACTGATTGTGGTTGTTTTGACGGGTGAAAGCTTTGTCTTTGATGCGCGGCCTGCCTATATCATTTCACTGCTTTATCTCTCAGTCTTTGGATCTGTCATCGCATTTGTTGCGCTTTTTATTCTTATTAAACGGGTGGGCACCGCGCGTTCAGGATATATCGGTTTGGCCACGCCGATTGTGGCTCTGTTGCTCTCAACAATATTTGAAAACTTTGAATGGACACCGGAAAAGCTGGTGGGGGTTGTGATTGTCCTGTTTGGAAAATCCCTGGTCATGCTGCGAACAGAGCATATTGCATGGCTGCGGCAGAAACTGACGGTAAAAAACGGTTAATATCCGCTCTTGTCCTTTTCGGGCTTTTTCTTATGCGATAATTTCTCAATAACGGTCACGCCCAGGCCAGACACCAGGAAGGTCAAGTGCATAATCACATACCATTCAATACCCGTTGAAACGCTGCCGATCTGATATTCCATATACATCTGCAATAATTTGATCGAAGAAATTGCGATGATGGACATCGCCAATTTAATTTTAATTTTTCCAGGATCCAGTTCAGAGAAAATGCTGGGCTTGCCCTTGCGTGGCTTTTCATCTTCCGCAGATGATACAAAATTTTCATAACCCGAAATTGCTACCATCACAACCAGGCTGGCAATCAGGGCAAAGTCAATCAACTCAAGGACCGTCAGCATGACCTGTTTCTTGTCAGAAACCGTGATATTGATGAAAATATTATAAACAGAATAATAGAATTTATAGATCATTGCCAGAAGGATCAAAATCAGTCCCATAAAAATAGGTGTCAGCAGCCAGCGGCTGAGAACCAAAATGCCCTCCACTGTTTTTTCAAGCGGTGAGGTTTCATGTTCTTTTTTCTCGCGCAAACCCATATCATTTCTTTCTGTGATGTTGGCTGAAAAATAAGTAAATTTGTGTAAAGAACAATGCGGTTTATTTGCCTGATTGTTTAATTCCGGGGCTTTAAATCGCAGGGCATTTACTCTAGAACCGCTTGATGGGCATATGACAAAGCGAGAAGGCTTAGTTCAGACGCTGTTTTAATTGCTGAATTAAAAGCTGGGCCTGATGTTTGCTGCGCGCATCGGTGGAGAGTTCATCAAATTTCTGGATAGTTTCAATCGCAGCTTGAATCTCACCTTGCGCTGCCAGTAACATGCCGCGATCACGCCACAATGAGATTTCTTTGGGTGCAATGGCCTGCATCACTTCAACGGTTTTTAATGCCAGCTCTAGCCGACCCTGCTGCACCAATCGTAATTTGATATTATTTTGCAGGCGCAGCAAAATATCGCGGCGCGCCATGGGTAGATAATGGTCGGGCGTGAGTTCCGCTGCTATCCCGGCGGCAGCCTTCAGCATGTGTCGCAGCCGCGGCACATCCATTTCCTGGCCATCGTGAAAGGGATCAATAATTATCCGCTCATTCTCGCGGTTCAGCCGCACTAAAAAATGCCCGGGGAAATTTAATCCTTCGGCATCCCAGCCCAACCCCAGGCAGACTGCCAAATATAAAACGCCCAAAGTAATGGGCAGCCCCATGCGGCGATCAATGACGCGGATGAGATTGGCATTCTGCAGATCATCATAGGTC
>DPZW01000161.1:4642-7690 GCA_003536545.1 Rhodospirillaceae bacterium | reverse complement strand
GAAAAAATTATATATTTAGAATATAAAAAAACCAGTTAAGGGGAACCTTTTGTCTTTTTCCCCCCCCTTTTTTCTGACATTAATGGGGGGGGGCGGTTTCCACCCCTCCCCCGCCGATCCTGTTTTTCAGGCCACGCGCACACGCATCCTGGAACGCGATGGCCATGCCTGCCGCTATTGCGGCTTTACTGCAAAAAAATATCAGGAAATCCAGTTTCTGAACGGCAATACCCGCGATATGTCGGATGATAACCTGGCCACCGCCTGCGTCTTTTGTCATCAGTGTTTAAATCTGGAACGCGCCGGGCAAATGAATTCCGGCATATTGATTTACGCGCCTGAAATTGATCAGGTTACGCTGCATCATCTGACGCGCTCCATTTACGTGGCGCGGCGCACGCAGGGACCTATGGCGGATTCCGCGCGCATTGCCATGAATGCTCTGTTATCGCGCAAGGACGAGGCGGCTGCGCGCCTGGGCAGTGACAGCCCGCGCCTTTTGGCTGCTGTGATGCGCGAATTGCTGGAGCCCGGTACTTATAAGCGCAGGATGCAGGTACTGGACGGCATTCGCCTGATGCCGCTGGATAAACGTTTGCTGAAAGAAGATGATTTTGAGTTTGATCAATTCCCGCAAATCCTTGCCTATTGGCGTTCAACCAACGGCCCCTATGGCAAAACCCTGCCACCGACCTGGCCCGCGATGCTGCAATCGGTGATGGAAAAAGCTGCTTAAGTGCCAGTTTTCATAAATCATTTGCAATAATGGCCCCGGCTGGCCTAATTTGCCAGACATATGGCAAGAAAAGAAATACCTTATCCGAATAATTTATCGATGAACTGGGTCGAATTGTTGCGGCCGATTGGCTTCAATGACGTGGTTTATCGCCATGATGACAAACATTTATCCCATCAGAAATGGGTGCTTCAAAATTCGCCCGCATATCAAATTCTAGCTGCCAGGGCGCAAACCTTTCCACTTCGCTATAGAGTGGCAGGTACAAGAAATATGGATGCATTGGGCGGCATCATGACCAATCGTGCGGGCCATTCACAATTAGTCGGTGATATCGCAGAAGAATTGGGCCTGAGGGTTGGTCCCCAAATTTCGCGACGCATTCGCAAAACGATGGATACCGGCGGCCTGGGGGAAATCCGTACCCATCATTTTATGGCTATTTTACGCATTGCATCGCTGGGCCATGATTTGGGATCTCCCCCATTTGCCCATCCAGGAGAATATGCCGTGCGTGAATGGGCATCGGAAGCATGGCGACAAAATATTTTTCGTGGGAGGCTGACGCGGGCGCAGCTGCTGGACCTGCAAAACTTTGATGCGAATGCGAATGCATTAAACTCACTCATGAATGGCGAGATTTTTACATTCCCCATTATGGCAAGCATAGCAAAATATCCCAACGGTTCAGGGGATAACCCAGAGTATTGTTATAAGACACCTAAGTATGGCTATCTGGAAAGAGATGCAGGTAGATTTGAGATTATCGCTGAAACTCTGGGGATGATTAAGTCAGACGGGAAAGGCGGTACTTATTATATGCGTCACCCCTTGGTTTACCTGCTGGAAGCTGCGGATGATATTGCCTATCTCATCCATGATTTCAGAGACGCGCTTAAAGCAGGATTTTATGAACTTGATATGGCCATTAATCCAAGTGAACTTTCAGGGTCACAAGAAGAAATTTTGGCTGCGCGCAGTATTGAGCAAATATTTTTTTACCTGACCGGGATGCATTTTGATGATCATGCATTAAACGGATATGGCCGCACCACAGAGCGCGAGCAAATAAGCAGACGCCTGGCCCAGATGGAGGCTGCTGTTGTGAATATTTGTGCTGATGCTGTAGCGGGTGCCTTTTTAGAAAACGAGCTGGATATTCTTGACGGCAAGAAATTTCCCGGTTTGGTGGACATGGCTATTCTGCCTAATGGGAATAATATGGGCCCTGTTTACAGTGCCATCCGTCAGAATTTTAAATCGACAGTTATCGATAAGGTAGATGAAATTAGAAATCCATACAAAGAAACAATCAAAGAAATTCTGGACGCGTTTTGTATGTCATATTTTTCTATTTCAGAGCTGAAAACCTATGGCACCAGCCAAGATCACGAGGCACCAAACAGTAATCTGGCCGCAGTTAAGGAATTTCTTGATGTTGTTAAAAGATACGATAATCAAGGCGCAGCCAAGTTTTCCTTTGAATCTTCTTTTAGCGATTTTATTCAGGACGTACTGCGCTGGCTTTGCCAGCAGGGCGACAACGATATAGTACGACTTAGCGAAGACCTTAAAAAAATTAAATCTCTACAGCCCTCCCTGGGCAGCTTCAGGCAAAGATTCTCTGCGGTTAGATCAAGTCTGGGCCATTCTTTGGGCTAGCTAAGCCACCAGCTCCATCTTTAATGTCGCGGTATTTTCCATGAACCAGAGCGTATAAAGGTCACGTGCTTCGGATGCATTGAGCAAATGTTCGTTATTATTATCCATAAAGAAGGTGCCGCGGCCCGGAACATCCACGGCCAGCATCAAATGCCATTGGCCAGTTTGTTTGGATGTGGCCACCGTCAGGCGCATCGCACTGCGCGGCACGCCAGCAGAAATCATATGATAAAGTTTGGTCACCGCATAATCATCGCAATCACCATAGCCGCCTGATGGCAGGGCACGCCAGGTTTCCTTGCCACCGCCATCATCTTCAAATGAAATCATATCATTGATGCGGCGATTGATGCTGTCGGTTGTTTCCAGGGAAACATTCACACCGGCACGCGGGGCGAATAAATCAGGATTGCTTTGTTTGAGGCGTTGATAGGCACCAATATCATTAATTGCGCGCCCGGTAGTACGAATTTCACCGCTCATTTGCGGCATGGCAAATGCATTCATACTGCTGATCGCACGTGTCGGACCCACATTGATGGAGTGGCCATTGCCAAGACTAACGGTTTCAGTATCCCCGGCACAGGCCGAAAGCGCAACGCATAAAGCGGCGGCTAAAATTGCACGCATTTAAAATCTCCATCAAATAT
>DPZW01000161.1:568-4474 GCA_003536545.1 Rhodospirillaceae bacterium | reverse complement strand
TAAAATCTCCATCAAATATAAATTCAAAAATATAATTTTAAAAAATGATCTTGGAGCTTATCGGAGAAGAGCAGATGTAAAGCTTAGCTATACATCCGTGCGGCCTGCTGCATTTCCACGCTGGCGCGGATAATATGCGACGCAACATTGCGTGCCGTATCAGCATTCACACCCATGCGACGACCGCTGATGGCATCTTCCGCTGCTTCCAAAGCAGTTTCCAGCGCGACCAAAGAAGTCTGACGTGACAGTCTCTCAAGGCGAAGAATCATCTCAACATTGCTTGGCTGCATCACATTCGTTTGCATGGCTTTTTTTCCCGTTAAATTCCCAAATCATGTGAGACTTCTGCTCACATGGTCAGATTACAGGTGTGCCGTTGCTGCAACGTAAATCATCAAACTCATTTAAGATGAGTTTGCGCTGTGTTTATCTAAAATTTTATGGATTATTTGGTGTTGGAAATACGGATGATTTCACGCCATTGCGCGTCCGTCACGGGCATCACCGACAACCTAGACTGCCGGATCAGATGCATCTCCTGCAATTTTTTATTTAATTTTATCTCTGCCAGCGTCACCGGGCGTGCCAGTGATTCTTTTGCCGCCACATTGACGCAGACAAATTTTCCTGTCTCATCCGTGGGGTCCGGATAGGCTTCGCGCACCACCTCCACAATCCCGACAATTTCCTTGCCGATATTGGAATGGTAAAAAAACGCTGTATCGCCCAGGCGCATGGCTTTCATGAAATTTGCGGCCTGGTGGTTGCGCACGCCCGTCCAGGGGTCAAGCTTCACTTTTTGCTGCTGTTGCCAGGACCAGGCATCCGGTTCGGATTTCAGGAGAAAATAGGCCATGAATTTTTATAAACCAGCCAACAGCCACTTGCCAGCCCATCGGGCCTCAGGCATTTTGAATGCACCAAGAACAGGGAGTTTATCATTATGGCACGCAAAAAAATTGCATTGGTTGGCGCAGGACAGATTGGCGGCACGCTCGCGCTGCTGGCCGGACAATATGGATTGGGCGACATCGTCCTGATTGATATCGCGGAAGGGACGCCACAGGGCAAGGCCCTGGATCTGGCGGAATCAACCCCGGTGCTGGGTTTTGATGCCGGCTATTCAGGCTCCAATGATTATGCGGCGATGAAGGGAGCGGATGTGGTGATTGTCACGGCAGGTGTGCCGCGCAAGCCGGGCATGTCGCGCGATGACCTGATCGGTATCAATAACGGCGTGATGGAAACCGTTGGCCAGAACATCAAACAACATTGTCCGAATGCATTTGTGATTGTGATTACCAATCCATTGGATGTGATGGTTGGCGTGATGCAACGCGCCAGCGGCTTGCCGGCTGAGCGCGTGGTGGGCATGGCGGGCGTTCTTGATAGTGCGCGCTTTCGTTACTTTTTGGCCGAGGCAATGAATGTTTCCGTGCAGGATGTTTCTGCATTTGTCTTGGGCGGCCACGGCGACACCATGGTGCCGCTGGTGCGTTATTCCACAGTCGCGGGCATTCCGCTGCCGGACTGCGTGAAACTGGGTATGATCTCACAGGAAAAACTGGATCAGATCGTACAGCGCACGCGGGACGGCGGCGCAGAGATTGTCGCATTATTGAAAACAGGTTCAGCCTTTTACGCGCCGGCGGTATCCGCGATTGAAATGGCGAAAAGTTATATCAACGATGAACGCCGCATTTTACCATGCGCGGCATTGCTGACAGGCCAATACGGCGTTTCGGGTCTGTATATCGGCGTGCCGGTGATGATCAGCGCAAAGGGCGTTGAGAAAATCATCGAGATCAAACTGAATGCGGATGAGCAGGCCATGTTTGACAAGTCGGTGCAGGCCGTGCGGGATCTGGTTGCCATCGCGGATAACCTGAAAGCGGCATAATTTCATCTGCAACTAATAATTCTTTGGACAAATTCATGCTCAAAGAGCTAATGAGACGCAATGTCAAATCCAGCAGAAACACGGAAAATTGTTGAAGCAATTCGCGAGCGTCACGCCCAAAAACGCGCAGCCGTTGTTGCCGAGCTTATGAAAGATTCTGGCGGTTGGCCTGTAAGAGAAATCCTTGGATTGGCGCAAGGAAACTGGTGTGACGAACGTGAAGAAGTCACCCAGGCAGAAATCGCGCAAGCTAAACTAGAACAATAGTTCTAATAAATCTTATAATTCTAGATACATTGTTCTAATATAAGCAAATCTGCCCTTTTCTTTAGGGGCGGGATTTGTTACACCATGCGCAGTTTTCAACACGTTCAAGGATAAAACATGAATATTCACGAATATCAGGGCAAAGAGCTGCTGCGCGGCTATGGCGTCCAGACCCTGAAGGGGCAGGTGGCCTATACGCCGGATGAAGCTGAAAAAGCCGCCGCCGCATTGCCTGGCCCAGTTTATGTGGTCAAATCACAAATTCACGCCGGTGGCCGCGGTAAAGGTAAATTTAAAGATGATAGTTCCGGCAAAGGCGGCGTGCGCGTTGTCAAATCTTTGGCCGAAGTAAAAGAAGCTGCCGCGGCAATGCTCGGCAAAACTTTGGTGACTATTCAAACGGGCCCAGAAGGCAAACAGGTTGGCCGCGTTTACATCGAAGATGGTTGCGACATCAAACGCGAATTATATCTGGGCGCATTGCTCGACCGTGCAACATCACGCATCACTTTCATGGCGTCTACGGAAGGCGGCATGGATATTGAAGAAGTCGCCCACGACAGCCCTGAAAAAATTATCAAGGTGGCGATCGATCCGGCCGCGGGTTTCTCCGGTTTTCACGCCCGTAAATTAGCTTACGCGTTGCAGCTTGAAGGCGACCAGATTAAACATTTCACGAAATTCATGACGGGTCTTTATAAAGCCATTACTGAATTAGATATCGCCAGCGTAGAAATTAATCCGCTGGTTGTAACCGGCGCGGGCGAGATTATTGCCCTCGATGCAAAGGTCAGCTTTGATGAAAACGCATTATACCGTCATCCACAGGTGATGGAGCTGCGCGATGAAACCGAAGAAGATCCACAGGAACTCGAAGCTTCGCGTCACTCGCTGAACTATGTGCGCCTTGATGGCAACATCGGCTGCATGGTGAATGGTGCGGGCCTTGCCATGGCGACAATGGACATCATTAAATTATACGGCGGTGAGCCTGCAAACTTTTTGGATGTGGGCGGCGGCGCAACGAAAGAGCGCGTGACGGAAGCATTCAAACTGATTTTGTCCGATAAGAATGTTGAAGGTATTTTCGTCAATATCTTTGGCGGCATCATGCGCTGCGATGTGATCGCAGACGGCGTGATTTCTGCCGCGCGCGAAGTGGCATTGAATGTGCCATTGGTGGTGCGCCTTGAAGGTACAAACGTTGAGCTCGGCAAAAAAATGCTGAATGAATCCGGTCTGCCTATCGTTACGGGAGATAATCTCGCGGACGGCGCAGAAAAAATCGTTAAAGCAGTGAAGGAGGCCGCGTAATGGCTGTATTAGTTGGCAAACAAACCAAACTCATTTGCCAGGGTTTCACTGGTGCGCAAGGCACCTTCCATTCCGAGCAGGCGATTGCTTACGGCACTAATATGGTGGGCGGCGTGACGCCCGGCAAAGGCGGGACGAAACACCTCGACCTGCCAGTTTTCAATACGGTATCTGAAGCACGCGAAAGAACAGGCGCAAATGCATCTGTGATTTACGTGCCACCTCCGTTTGCCGCAGACGCAATTCTCGAAGCGATTGAAGCTGAGATTGAACTTGCCGTTTGTATTACTGAAGGCATTCCGGTGCTGGACATGGTAAAGGTCAAACGCGCGTTGCAGGGTTCAAAGACGCGCCTGGTCGGGCCAAACTGCCCAGGTGTGATTACGCCCGGCGAATGCAAAATCGGCATCATGCCGGGTCAC
>DPZW01000161.1:0-353 GCA_003536545.1 Rhodospirillaceae bacterium | reverse complement strand
GCATCATGCCGGGTCACATTCACCAGCGTGGTAAAATCGGCATCGTTTCACGTTCTGGTACATTGACGTATGAAGCAGTGGCGCAAACCACTGCGGCGGGTCTGGGCCAGACAACCTGTATTGGTATCGGCGGCGATCCCGTGAATGGCACGAACTTTATTGATTGTCTGGATTTGTTCCTGGGCGATGATGAAACGCAAGGTATCATCATGATCGGAGAAATCGGCGGCAGCGCGGAAGAAGAAGCGGCTGAGTTTTTGAAATCATCCAAGATCAAAAAACCAGTGGTTGGTTTTATTGCAGGTGTCACGGCACCTCCGGGTCGCCGGATGGGCCATGCCGGTGCGATCATC
>DPZW01000044.1 GCA_003536545.1 Rhodospirillaceae bacterium | reverse complement strand
TGAAGATATTCCACCGGGACTTTCGGGGACGCGGCGCGCCCAGGAAAGTCCCGGTGGAATATCTTCATTCCCCATGCCTAAAATTACATCGCCGATTTTCAGCGTTTCACGATCATCCATGCCAAATTCATTAATCGCCCACAAAACAATCGGCTGCGTCTGGCTGCGCGGGACAATGCCAACCATCAAGCTGCGCGATCGATATTCTTTAGGGCAAATGGGATAAGCTGCGGCCAGCACGCGACGACCCACCATTTGCAGGCGCAGGTCATTGTTGCTGCGTTCACGTGACGTCAGTACCCGGTTAACGGTGCGATTGTGATCCACGTTCTCCTTTGCCATGCCCACCGTATTAATGGCGCGTGTATTTGAAAGCAGAGATAAATATTGGTAATCCGCCTGTTCTTCTTCATAGGTGGTTGGAAAATTGGGTGTTTCGCGCGCGCATCCACATACCAGAATCAGTAAAAAAACTGCGGCTAAGGCTTTTAAGATCAGCGGATGGGGCCTATATGTCATGTCACAGGAATAGCCCATGTTTATCCAAACCGAAAGCACACCCAACCCCAATAGCCTGAAATTTTTGCCGGGCCGCCAGGTCATGCCCCAGGGCACACTGGATATGCGCAGCGCGAATGATGCCGCTGCATCGCCCCTCGCCGCACAATTGATGGCATTGGACGGCGTAGAGGGTGTTTTTTATGGCATAGATTTTATTTCTGTCACCAAAGCAGCGTCCGGTGATTGGACGATTATTAAGCCGCACGTCCAGGCAAGAATTATGGATTTTTATATGTCTGGCGAAGTTTTATTGCACCCGATGCAATCTGCAAATTCAGAAGCACCGGCGGAACAAAGCAGTGACCCGATCATTCGTGAAATAATGGCCGTCATTGAAACCCACATCAAACCTGGTGTTGCGCGTGATGGCGGCGATGTGAAGTTTATCGAATTTGACCAGGGCGTCGTTTATCTGGAGATGCGCGGGGCCTGTGCAGGCTGCCCTGCTGCGGGCATCACGCTGAAATCCGGTATTGAAAAAATTATGAAGACTTATATTCCAGAAGTGAATGAAGTTGTCTCTATCACCTAACTGAAAGGCCCATCTATGTCACACATCAATGCCGAAGCGGAAAAAATTATTTTTACCGAGGCGCGCACACAAAATGCCTGGCTCGATAAAGCTGTACCGCAAAGCAAATTGCATGAATTATATGATCTGATGAAATGGGGTCCGACCAGCACAAATTGCAGTCCGTTGCGGATTATCTTTCTTACCACCGATGCCGCCAAAGAACGTATTAAAGCCACACTGGCTCCGCCCAATGTGCCTAAAACAATGGCTGCGCCAGTGGTTGCCATTCTCGCACGCGATATAAAATTTTATGAACAATTACCATTCCTGTCGCCGCATAATAATGCCGTGACATGGTTCAAGGAGGGTGCGGATAACACCATCGAAACTGCCCGCCGAAATGCAACGCTACAGGGTGCATATTTTATGATTGCTGCACGCGCTGTGGGCCTTGATTGCGCACCCATGTCCGGATTTGATGCCGAAAAATTGAATAAAGAGTTTTTTGAGGGCACGGACTGGGAAGTTGATTTCATTTGCGCACTGGGCCACGGCGATACAGAAAAATTATATCCACGCGGCCCGCGCCTTTCATTTGATCAGGCCTGCAAGGTTATTTAATGTTCCTGGGCATCGATTGTTCTGGCGTTGCGGCAAGCCTCTGCTTGCTTGGGTCGGATAATCACGAGTTTTACCAGCATTCCGATACGCCACGTCAGGCTGATGTGATTTTTTCATTGCTTGAGAAATTATTTCAGGATGCAGGCATAACGCAGCATGATCTAACGGCCATTGGCGTCATCACCGGCCCCGGATCTTTTACCGGGATCCGTGTTGGCTTGTCATTGGCACAGGGGCTTGCGGATGGCTTACAAATTCCTGTTTATGGTTTGGATGGATTTTCTGCCCTGCGCGGCAAGACAGAAAATGCGCTTGTTGTCTTGGAGTCCAAACGTCCAGAACTATATGTGCAGCACGGCACCGATGCGCCCCAAATGTTATTGCCTGATGAAATCTTGCATTACACTGGGAATGGTGAGATGGCATTGCTACATAACTTAATACCGCCACACCCGCTGGCAAGTATGCTGCGGGGACAGACTGGCAATACTATGGCAATGATAGCTGCGCGCCATGCCTTACAGAAATTCCAAGCTAATTCACTGCCAGAGCCCTTAAACCCCTTCTATGTCCGCGAAGCAGACGCCAAATCTAATGCTATATAATTTGCGGCTGGCGAACGTGGATGATGCGGATGATCTATCTGCCATCCGCAGCGCATGTTTTGACAGCGCATGGACGCCTGAAACTTTTACAAATATGCTCCGTGATGACAAAAATTTTTGTCTCCTTATTCCCGATACTGCCTATGCACTCGTACAAAAAATTCCGCCTGAGGCAGAATTAATCACGATTGCTGTCGTGCCCGCCGCCCGCCGCCGCGGCATTGCTGAAAACATGCTTATTCGCACATGGCAGGAATTGCAGCAGCATGGCATCCACACCTTGCACCTGGAAGTCAATGAAAGGCTGGCCGCAGCACGGCAGCTATATGAGAAATTAGGGTTTCAAACCACAGGGAGGCGCAATGGCTATTACCCGAATAAGGCTGGATCCCCGGACGATGCGATATTGATGAAGCTTGAGACTCCGCTATAATGGTCGCCATGAAACCTGAATTTACTGACTTCCACGGGGCTGCCGCAGATATCGTTGCCGCCTATGTTTATGCCAACGAAATTGAAGCCGAGAAATTGCCGGAGCTACTGCAGATTGTTTATCGCGGTTTGCTCAATATTGATTCCGCGCCTGCAACAGTTCACTTATTATCCCCCGCTAAAAAGCCTGCAGTGCCGATTAAAGATTCCGTGCATAACGATTACATCATCTGCCTTGAAGATGGGGCAAAACTGAAAATGCTTAAACGTTATTTAAAAACCAATTTCAACATGACGTTTGAACAATATCGTTTGCGCTGGAACCTGCCTAAAGATTATCCGGCAGTGGCACCCAACTATGCGAAAAAACGTAGCCAGATGGCGCGTGATAGCGGCCTGGGCCGCAAACCTAAAAAGAAAAGATAATTGCACCGCGCCATGAGCTGGCTTGATAATCTTATTGATCCCAAGGGCGTAACGGAATTCCTGTCCCAATTTATGCCAACGGCATCACTTAAAGGTGATTTACGGATCGGCAATCTGGAGGTGCGCCTGGCTAGAAATACGGCAGAAATCGAAGAGGCCCAACGGCTACGTTACCATGTGTTTTACGAAGAAATGGCTGCCAAGCCATCGCCGGAACAGCTGCAAACCAAAATGGATGGCGATAAATTTGATGCGGTTTGTGATCATATGTTGGTGCTGGATCATAATTTACCCGAAGGCCAACAGGTCGTTGGCACTTACCGCATGTTGCGGCGATCTGTTGCGGATAAAACCACTGGCTTTTACACTTCGCAGGAATATGATATTTCAAAATTGCTCGATCATCCCGGCGAATTATTAGAGGTCGGACGGTCATGCGTGCATGAAAACTACCGCACGCGCTTTACGCTTGAATTACTGTGGCGCGGCATTGCCGCCTATGTGGATCAATTTGATATTCAATTGATTTTCGGCTGCGCCTGCCTGGACACCACAGATCCAGAGGCCGTAAAAGAAGAGTTATCTTATTTATATCATCATCATCTTGCCCCACCTGCACTGCGCGCCACTGCCCTGCCCCAGCATCACATTAAAATGGACCGCGTACCCCCCAGCAGTTTTAATCCGCGCCGCGTGCTGACCAAGCTTCCCCCGTTGATCAAAGGCTATTTGCGAATTGGTGGATTTATTGGCGACGGCGGCGTCTTGGATGAACAATGGGGATCTATTGATGTCTGCATTATTGTCAAAACAGATCTAATTACCGACAAACATGCGCGTCACTACGGATTAACCGATCAGGAAAAATAAATGATCGCTTATCCACGCGCCCTGTTCCGGATTTTATTTTTGCTGATGATGACCATTGTGCTTGGCGGGCTGCAAACACTGCTGTGCTGGCTGCCACGCCCCTATTTTTATATTCTGCCCAATATCTGGGGCCGTTGCGCTGTATGGGCCTTTGGCATCAAGCTGGTTTTGCGTGGTGAACCTTCACGTGCTCGCCCGACAATTTTTATTGCCAATCATTCTTCTTATCTTGATATCGTCACGCTATCAGCTGTGCTGCATGCCTGTTTTATCTCCAAGGCATCGGTTGAAAACTGGCCCATTGCGGGCTGGCTGGCAAAAATTCAGGGCACTGTTTTTATCAACCGCACACGCTCTGAAGCCAAAAAACAAACGGATATTTTAACTGATCGCCTAAAGAATAAAGATAATCTGATTTTATTTGCCGAAGGCACAACATCTGATGGCAATCGCCTTTTGCCACTGAAATCATCGTTGCTTGGCGTCGCGCAATATGCCGCTGCCGTGCAGCCCGTGACAATTGCCTTTACCGCGCTGGATGGCATTCCCGTTGGCCGCACCTTTCGTTATCTTTATGCCTGGATTGGTGATGAAAGCATGCCGCCGCATTTTAAACGCCTGTTGATGCAAGGTGAAATGGAGGTCATGATTACCTTTCATGAACCTATCCACGATGGCCTGGATAACCGCAAAGCCCTGGCCCAACAGCTGGAAACCACCATGCGGAATGGCCTGAACCAGGCCCTGAACCAACAGATGGTATGATTTTTATTCCCTTTTTGGCCTGTTTTGCCTATCTTGCCCCCAATGACCGCTAAAAAATTGCATATCAAAACCTGGGGCTGCCAGATGAATGTCTATGACAGTCAGCGCATGGCCGATGTGCTGGCTCCGCTCGGCTATGCAGAAAGCGATGAAATTGAAGGTGCGGATCTGGTTATTCTGAACACCTGCCATATCCGCGAAAAAGCGACAGAAAAAGTTTTTTCCGAACTCGGGCGCATGCGTAAACACCGCGCCGAAAAAGAAAAGGCAGGCGGCAAAATGGCATTCGCCGTTGCGGGTTGCGTAGCACAGGCCGAAGGCGCAGAAATTCTGCGCCGCGATAAAAACGTGGATATGGTTTTCGGTCCGCAAACTTACCACAAGCTGCCAGAGATGATTGCAAATTGGGAAAGCGCAAATGGTAAAACGCGCATTCTGAATACTGAATTTCCACCAGAGCCCAAATTTGATCATTTTCCAGCCGAGCAAGCCACCCGCGGCACGAGTGCGTTTGTTGCCGTACAGGAAGGCTGCGATAAATTTTGTAGTTTCTGCGTTGTGCCTTACACGCGCGGGGCTGAATATTCACGGCCTGCGGCAGACATCATTTCTGAAATCAAGCATCTGATCGCAAAGGGTGTACGCGAAGTTACTTTGCTTGGTCAGAACGTTAATGCGTGGCATGGCGATGGCCTGGACGACACAACATGGGATTTAGGCCGGTTAATTTTTCAACTGGCTGAAATCAATGGGCTGGATCGTATTCGCTATATGACATCCCACCCGCGCGATATGCATGACATGCTGTACCGTGCACATGGCGAAGTACCGCAATTGATGCCTTATCTTCACCTGCCGGTTCAACACGGCAGCGATAAAATTCTGGAAACCATGAATCGAAAACATACAGCGGATGATTATATGCGCATCATTCATCGTCTGCGTGATATTCGCCCGGATATGGCATTTTCGTCTGATTTTATTGTCGGCTTTCCCGGCGAAACAGATGCGGATCACCGTGCAACGATGAAGCTGGTGGATGAGGTTGGCTATGCCGCCGCCTATTCATTCAAATATTCTCGCCGCCCCGGAACGCCCGCAGCGAAAGCCGGCAAACAAGTATCAGAAGATATCAAAGACCGACGCCTGCAGGAATTGCAGACTAAACTTTACGCCGACCAAACAGCGTTTAACGCAAGCAAGTTAGGCATGACAATACCCGTGCTATTAGACCGTAAGGGCCGTAATGATGGCCAGTTGCAGGGCCACAGCCCGTGGCTGCAAACCGTGAATGTGGCCGCGCCTGATCGCCTGATGGGACAAATCATGGATGTGACAATCACCAAGACCACCCAAAACAGTTTGACGGGTGAGATTGTAACCATCGCCCCCATATCGGAAATTCATGCCGCTTAAAATTAATATTGATGTGGATACAGCAAGCAAGCGATGGAACGCAGCCGATATCCGCGCGATCAAACGCGGTATCAACACGATTCTGGAACAGGAAATTCATAAAATTAAACGAAAAATTCAGGTATCAGTTTTATTGACCACGAATGAAGAAGTGCAGACGCTGAATAAAAAATGGCGAGATAAAAATAAGCCTACTAATATTTTATCCTTCCCGTCCAATGCGCTGCAAAATTTATCTGATTATCCGGCCGAATTACCGCTGGGGGATCTCGTCCTGGCATTTGAAACCTGCGCCGATGAAGCCAAGGCCATGAACATCAAATTTGCCCACCATATCACCCACCTGGCCATTCACGGCACTTTGCACCTGTTGGGGCATGACCATGAGACAGACGCAGCCCACGAGGCCATGATGAAGTCAGAATTAGAGGCTATGGCCCAATTAGGCCTTGCAAACCCCTATCCAATTATGGACAATAGATAGACCAATGCGTGATACCCCATTACCGGGCGATATGCCCCCTGCCCCTACCGACGGCGGCAACGAAACCACCGAACCTCCAAGTAGACAACGGTCACTTCGGCTACCTGCATGGCTGATGGGACTGGTAAAGAGTCATCTGAATCTGCGTGATCAGGAAATTGTGCCAACCAACGGCAATAGCAATTCCGAGCAGCAGCAGGCGATTATGCGCCAGAATATCATGGAGCTGCATGACCGCCATGTCAGCGATGTCATGCGCCCACGCGCGGATATCGTTGCCGTCGAGCTAAATACGCCACTGGCTGAACTTTTAAAAATCATTGTCGCCAATCCTTATTCCCGCCTGCCTGTGTACCGTGAAGAGCTGGATGATATTCTGGGCATCATCCACATCAAGGATATTCTTGACAGCATGGTGAACGAAGCCAAATTTGATTTGGGCCGCCTGATCCGTGCCACAAAATTTGTGGTGCCATCGATGCCGGTTCTGGATTTGCTGCTGCAAATGCGCCAGACACGGATGCAAATGGCCATGGTGATCGACGAATATGGCGGTATTGATGGATTGGTCACCATTGAAGATTTGTTAGAACAAATTGTGGGCGATATCGAAGACGAGCGTGATCTGGCCGCGCCGCAAATGATGGAACTGTCGCAGGGTGTCTGGATTTCTGATGCACGCTTGTCTCTGCGTGATTTTGAAAAAACTGTCGGTAGCGTTTTGCAAGAAGAAGAACAGGAAGAATCCGATACGCTGGGCGGACTAATTGTCTACCTGGCAGATCGCGTGCCGCGGCGTGGCGAAACAATTACACATGACGCAGGGTTTGCCTTTGATATCCTGGAAGCTGATAATCGCCGTGTCAAACGCGTCCGCATTCGCAAGGTTGAACCGCAACCGACGGGTGAATAATCAGCGCACCCACGGGCGATTGCCGCGCAGATCGTTCACATTCACACCGCTCCACCCGCCATTCACAAAATTAAAAATATAACTGCCGTTATCGATGCTATCCCAATAACGAATAGTTTGGGCTGCCTCACATTCGCCTTTGAATTTTTTGATCTGGCGCACAGTCATAATAATCGATGCACCCTCCTCACAACTCTTAAAAAAACCATCTGGTTTACGAACCAGTGCAATGGTTTGGCCGCCGCGAGAAATCAGACAGCGGCTATCATCACAATTAAATTCAGGCGGATTTTTCTCTGGGATAAATTCGGTTGTACGCAGACCAAACCAGCGCGCCCAGCTTTCAGTGTAATAGCTCTCACGGCCAGATCCCATCAAGGCATAGCTGCCGTCATCACGGCGTAGCACCGCAATCTTGCCGCCCGGCGCAACCATCACATCCGGCTGCGACTGCAGTGGCAGCGTAAAAAACCCAAGCAGAATGATGAGCAATCCCCATAACCGCCATGGGCGCGTCCAGATGCATAGCCACAAGAATCCAAACGTAAAAAACCCGAGTGCCACAGGCGGCAAGGCAGGCATCAGCCACACCGCACCCGGCAGTGCGGCAACTTTTGCAGCAATCCACATCATGCCGGAAATACCCCAGCCCATGATTTCAAAGGCAAAACCTTCTAATCCAAACGGCGCGAGCAAAAACCCCAAGCAGCCAAATGGCATGATTAAAATCGCGGTGAGCGGTACAGATGCCATATTCGCAACCACGCCCAGCAGCTGTGAAGATTGGAAATGATAGAAAACAAATGGCATGGTCGCGAATGTGGCAACCAGGGACGATGCCAGCAATTCAAACGGCCCACGCAACCAGCGAATATAGGCGGGTTGATCCATAAACAGTTTCACAACATGCGGGGGCATAAATTCAAATGCAGAAATTAAACCCGTCACCGCCACAAATGATAATTGAAACGAAACAGAATAAATCTGCTCAGGCTCAAACAGCAGAATCACAAGAGCCGCGATTGCTACCATGCGCAGGGATATCGCATGCCTGTCCACCATGATCGCGAGCAGCACCACAGCCGCCATAAGGCATGAACGCAACGCCGGTGACGGCGCACCTGCAAATAAAGTATAAGCGGTAATACCCAGTAAAGCTGCAGCCGCCGCAATTTTCTTTAGCGGCCAATAAAGCGCAAGCGTGGGTGATAAAGCCAAACCCCGCCGCACAAAAAAGAAAATGAGAATGGCCACATAGCTGATATGCAGACCGGAAATCGAAATAATATGAAACAATCCGCTATCGCGCAATTGATCGGCCGCAACTTGTGGGATTTCATTTTGTTCACCTGTTAAAATTGCCGTAGCAATTGCA
Organism: Rhodospirillaceae bacterium; assembly: GCA_003536545.1. Taxonomy (GTDB): domain Bacteria; phylum Pseudomonadota; class Alphaproteobacteria; order UBA11073; family UBA11073; genus UBA11073. The sequence continues at coordinate 944 of DPZW01000044.1, read as the reverse complement.
GCTTCGGCAGGTTTATTGGGTATGGCGGCATGAATTTTTTGCCGGATGCTTTGCCGCCCGCGCTCCAAAAATTCATCTATTTCATGTGGTGGCGATTTTTCTATCAGTTCAGGCTTACCAAATGAAAACCCGGTTGCACCCAATCCCTTATAATACTGTAAAACTGCAAAATCATATCCGCCCGGAACAGTAGGCTGCGTAAGCGGCATTAATTTTGCCAGCACTTTCACGCGATCTCCTGCTTGCCAGTCATCAGGTATGCCGCCACGCACAGATACGCGTAGTCTGGAAGGAATAGATTTCACATATCTTAATGCCTCAAGCGGCTGCACATTCACCAATGTCAGGCGCACAGTTTTTTCTTTATGATCAATATCGGTAATTGTCCCCGCAATCGGTAATGGCCCAACACCACGTGAGAGAACTTCATGCGCAATGCGGTAATCCCGAAATTGCGCCGCCATAAAACCAAGGGCCACTAGAATAAAAATAATGCCAATCGCATGCCAGAATTCATGGTGTCGGAGCTTTGCTGTCAGCAGTAATAATGGCCCCAGAATTGCGGCCCCCAGCCATAAGGGGGGCTGTGTGGGGACCGCCAGAAACAACACGACGCCAATGCCCACAGCAACGGGCAGCCATAAGATCCACTGGGAATGTTCTTCGGCAAATGCGCGCCCGCTTGACTTTATAGCTGCGCCGAGGGCAGATAGTTTTATGTCAGATACAGAAATCATTACACGTTTTGCCCCCTCCCCCACGGGATATTTGCATATTGGCGGCGCGCGCACAGCCCTGTTTAATTATCTTTTTGCACGCCGCCATGGCGGCAAATTCCTGCTGCGGATTGAGGATACCGATCTTGCTCGTTCGACCGAAGAATCGACTCGATCGATTCTTGACGGTCTTGCCTGGCTCGGCTTTGCGCCTGATGAGGAAATCGT
>DPZW01000104.1 GCA_003536545.1 Rhodospirillaceae bacterium | reverse complement strand
GGCTGTAAGGCTGCGATCTGGATTAGCAAAAGAATTTAAGCCTCCAGCGCCGTATCCCAATATAAATAATCCCGCCAGGTCGCATGCAAAAAATTGGGCGGAAAAGCCCGCCCGTTTGCCTGGAGTTCAAATGCGGAGGGTTGCCGCGGCGCATTCATCAGCCGCATCCCGCATTTGTACAGATCCTTGGCAGCCTTGCGCACGTTGCAAGCTGAACAGGCGGTGACGACATTCAGCCAATTGGTGCGCCCGCCCTTGGTGCGCGGGATCACATGATCAAAGGTCAATTCATGGGTGGGAAAGCGGTGGCCGCAATATTGGCAGGTAAAATGATCGCGCAGAAACACATTAAACCGCGTGAATGCCGGCGCACGTTCATTCGGGATGTAATCCTTGAGCGCGATGACAGACGGCAGGCGCATTGAAAAACTGGGCGAATGCACCTCGGTGTCATATTCGGAAATAATCGCTACGCGGTCCAGGAACACGGCTTTGACGGCATCCTGCCAGGACCAGACGGATAGGGGAAAGTAAGACAGCGGCCGGTAATCCGCATTTAAAACCAGAGCCTGGCAACTTCCCGCTGGTGGCATTTTCCCTCCCGCAATGATTAGGAAAATAGCGCGATTCCGACTGAAAAAACAATCTTTATGTTGCGCCGAATGCCGCCGCCAAAAACTGCGCGCCGCGCGCGATGCCTTCATCATCTATGCCATGCGGCAGGCCGGGCCGCGCATAAGTTTGCACCGGCACATTCAGTTCTTTGAGTTTTTTTTCTGCCGACGCCATTTCACTGAATGAAACAATCGGGTCTTGTTCGCCATGCACCAATAGCACAGGTGGCCGTGAAATAATTTCTTCCGATAAAACGCTTTGCCCCATCAGCGCGCCGGAATAACCCAGGATCGCAGCGGGTGGCACCACGCGGCGCAGACCGACATGCAAAGACATCATTGTGCCTTGCGAAAACCCAATCAACGCCAGATTTTCAGGTGCGATATTATTTTCTGCCAAAGTGGCATCGAGCCAACCATTCAACATTTTCCCGCAGGATAAAATTTCATCCCACGCCTTGGCTGGCCAATCCAGACCCGGCTGCCAACCGCCCAATGAAAACCATTGCCGCCCCATACCCATTTCACATCTTTCCCAGCCATGCGGTGAAATAAATAATGCATCCGGCAATAGTGCCGCGAAATAGGGCGCAAGACCAATCAGATCATTGCCGTCCGCGCCATAGCCATGGATGAATACGACGAGTTGTTTTGCATTTCCGCTTTGCGGTGGAATTTGGGGGCCAGATAACATCCGGCGTTTATAAGAGATTTAACTGTCAGTGCCAACTGCCGCCAGTGCGTTATCAATATCAGGGTAGGCTGCATATAAATCAGCCAGGGCAATGGGCAAGCGGATTTCATCCTGCTGGCGAGACAGCAATTCAATCCGCTGCGCCAATCCAGCGAAATGTACCGCGCCGATCGCCATGCCGGATGAATAAAGCCGCATCGAGAGGCGTTGCACATCATCAAAATTTTTGTGGAAAACAGATTTTTCCAATGCATTCATCATCATCGGCGTAATGCTGCGATAATTATTTAAAATCGACTGGAATTCATTTTCTTCAAGTTGTCGCCACTCGTTTAATTTATCATGATCCAGAATGGTAACCGGTTTGGGGGCAAACTGCGGCCACCAGGCATATTTCAAACTGGAGAGGACAAGCAGGCTGCCTGCCACATGCAGGCCCATCCATTCCTGCCGCAGGACAGAGTAAACATAACTGGCTATCGATAATGTGCCCAGGCCTTGCGCCATCAGACGCTGACCCTTCTTTTCCCTCATCATTTATTTGCCCTTCTAGGTTATGACTAAAAAATAAAAACCGCCCTTCAGGCGGCAAAAAATATCTTCAATAATACATGCGGCTGCAGTCGCGACAAAAATAAGCCTGTCATTCGCCTGCTTTGATATGGCATCCCTAGCCTCCCGCAAGGTTAGGATTGATAATTGATGTGATATAATACCATTGCAGGCCGCGCTTTCCCAAAGGGATTTTCGTGAATTTTTAATTGTCATTAGCTCAAATATAACGAAAATTTTATAGGTTTTTCGGCCCTTCTCTCTTGCCGGAGCGGCGCGCCCAGCGTATGAAAATAATAATCGTGAGCCTGAAGTTTCGCCAATTTGCCCTCTTTGCCATTCCCCTGCGCGTTGCCATCGCACAGGCATCGGTAGGGGTTTTATTATTATCTGCTATTGTCCTGATTTTCGTCGCCCGCGGACATGCGGATACTTTCTCGGCTATCCGCATGAGCCTGGCCAATGCTATCCGGCCGGTGTTGGTGGCTGCCCATGAGCCGGTGGAATGGTCCCAGAATTTTCTGGGGCAACTTCAGACGGCTGCAGTCCTGCAACTGGAAAATAGAGCTTTGCGCGAAGAAGTGGTCAATTTGCGTGAATGGCATGCCGAGGCGGTTCGCTTGAATGCGGAAAATCGCGCCCTGCGCAGTTTGCTGCAAATGAAACAGCCGCATGAAATTGAATCTGCTGCGGGCACTGTCCTGGCGGATAACGGCACCAGTTTTGGCCATAGCGTCATCGTCACAGTGCCACGTGAATTCCGCCTTCGCCGCGGACAGGTTGCCATGACCGGTTCCGGTATGGTGGGTCGCGTGGTCGATGCCGCAACTGATAGCGGCATGGCGCGCGTTTTATTATTGGATGATCCGGCATCACGCCTGCCTGTCATGATCAGCAATTCGCGCGCGCGCGCGATCTTATCCGGTCAGGGCAACGGCGAATTATTGCTTGAACATTTGCCCGGCAATGCCCAGGTACAAATGGGCGATAAAATCGTCACGGCTGGCAGTGACGGTGTTTTGCCATCTGATCTGGCATTGGCGCGCATCACGCGCATTGATGGAGACCGCGTTTATGCAGAGCCGCTGGCTGCGCTGGATCGCCTGGAATGGCTGCGTATTGTTGATTTCGGCACCATCTCCACACTCAGCAAACCTAATTTTCAAACGCCGTAAAGATGCTGCCACAGCATAAACCTTCGCCATGGCTTTATACGGCAGGTGAAATCGGATTTTTTCTAATTGCCGGCGCATCTATTCTTGCTGCCATTCTTATCAGCCTGATTTATATCCCCGCTCTGCCGCCCGGTGCCATTCACTGGCCTGCACTCGTGATTTTATATTGGGCCTGTTATCAGCCACGCTGGCAGCCCCTGCTGCTGATTTTTATCATGGGCATTTTATGTGATCTGTTATCGGGTGCCAGTTTGATTGGCATCACCTCTTTTATCGGTGTGTTATTGGCCACATTGCTGCGCAGTCAAAATCATTTGCTCCTTGCGCTGCCATTCTGGGCAGTCTGGCTGATCGTCTCCGGATTTTTATTCTTATGGCGCGGGATCGAAGCAATGGCCTTTGGTCTGGCACTCGGCATCTGGCCACCTGCCACAATGTGGTTAGGCTCAGTGTTGTTATCGGCCATTTGTTTTCCTCTGGTTGCTGTGTTATTGGCCCCCTTGCGCCGCGCTGAATTTCGTCTTTAGTCTATTTTATGTTTTCTGCTCTGGAACGCGATCAGGACCGCCAACAATTAATGACACGCCGCACCTTGATGCTGCTGGCAGGGCAAAGCGCGCTCGCACTTATTTTATTAGGGCGTGCAGGACAATTGCAATTGGTGCGCGGCGCATCTTACAGTTTGATGTCGGAAGAAAATCGGATTTCATTGCGCATTGTGCCGCCGCCGCGCGGCCATTTGATGGATCGGAAAAACCAGCCGCTGGCGATCAATCAACAAAGCTACCGCGCTGTGATCTTGCGTGAAGAAGTCAAGGATCTGGAAGTGACGTTAAACCGTTTTTCCGATGTGATTGATCTCTCGCCCGAAGACCGCGCGCGTATTGCCAAGGAACTCAAACGCAATAAAAATTTTATGCCCATTATCCTGAAATCCAATTTATCCTGGAGCGAAATGGCGCGGCTCGAAATCCTGACACCGGAATTGCCCGGTGTGTCGGTAGATGCGGCGGCGCAGCGGTTTTATCCGCTGGGTTCTGCCGCTTCGCATATTCTGGGTTATCTGGGTGCGGCAGACGAAGCCGCGGTTGAGAAAAGCAAGGACCCCCTGCTCACCGTTTCCGGTTTCCAGATTGGTAAAAACGGAATTGAAAAGGAATATGAAAATCTGCTGCGTGGCGCGGCTGGCGGCGCGCAGTTAGAGGTCAATGCCAAAGGCCGCGTGGTACAGGAATTGCGGCGCACGCCGCCTATTCCGGGCAAAAATCTCCAGCTCACGATTGATGCGGATCTGCAGCAATTTATGTACGAGCGTTTGTCGCAGGAACGTTCTGCCGCCGCCGTGGTGATGGATGTGCATAATGGCGCGGTTTATGCGGCGTCTTCTGCGCCGTCTTATGATCCGAATATTTTCATTCAGGGAATTCCCACTGATCTGTGGCAACAACTCAATACAGATCCGACCAAACCGTTGCTGAATAAAATTTTTGGCGGCACTTATCCGCCAGGTTCCACGTTTAAAATGGTGACTGCGCTGGCGGCCCTTGAAGGTCGTGTGATGACGACAGAAACTGTGGTGAATTGCCCCGGCTATACGCAGCTGGGTACCCATCGCTTTCACTGCTGGAAAAAGGAGGGGCACGGCCCCATGCGTTTACGTGATGCGATTGCACAATCCTGTGACTGTTATTTCTACGAAGCCGCACGCCGCGCCGGGATTGATCGCATGGCGGATGTTGCGCGCCGTCTCGGCCTGGGCGAAGAATCCGGTTTGAATTTGATGGGTGAACGCACCGGATTAATTCCGGACCGCGCATGGAAACGCAAAACCTATAAACATGACTGGACGGTGGGCGAAAGCTTTGTCTGCGGCATCGGCCAGGGCTATGTGAATACATCGATCATGCAACTTGCCATTATGACCGCGCGCCTGGTCAACGGCGGGCGTGACGTGAAGCCAACGGTTTTGCTCAACGACGCACAACCATCCAGCCGTTAGATCGGAAGA
>DPZW01000136.1 GCA_003536545.1 Rhodospirillaceae bacterium | reverse complement strand
ACTTTTGATAATATGACCGATCATAAAAACAAAATTATCTTCGTTATTGATGATCGTAACGGTTTTATCCTTTAGCGGTTTGGTTTCATCCAGATACGGGTTTTGCGACATCATCCAGAACGGCGAAAGTTCCTTATTCCGCGCGGTAAAATCCGCGCAAATGGATTGCATTAATTCGGGCGTCAGGTAGGGGCCGGTGATCATGCCGGACGTAAAATAACGCAGAATGCCTTGCGCCTTGGCCCAGCTTTCCCGTGCTTCGTTTTCCGGCACGCTGTCCCGCACGAGGCCACCGCCTGATTGCACATAAAACGTGCCATCTGCAAAGACTTCAGCCATACGGATGAGGATCGCGGCATCCAGATCACCATCCGGTGCGTCGCTGCGCGGCTGGCGGTAAACACCAATCTCGCCCGCATAATAGCGCCGCGATTCCGGTTCATATTTCGCGATCACGCGCGCGGCGGATTCGATCGGTGATCCCATCACCGTCGGCGCGTGCAGGGTTTCACGCAGCGCATCAATCGAATGCAAGGTGCGTTTGCCAAGCAGGTTATATTCCGAATGCACGACCGCGCCGACTTCGCGCAGGAACGGGCCATCCACGGTGCCGCCCTCGGGGCAGATCAGGCCCATGATTTTCATTTCCTCATCCAGCACCTGAAAAAGTTCATTAATTTCCTTTTCATCGTGAATGAATTTGTGCAGACGCGCGGGAAATGTTTCGCGGTCTTCTTTGCGCAACGTGCCAGCAATCGGCGTCATGATGGTCTGATTGCCCGCCACTTCCAGATGGCGTTCTGGCGTCGCAGCAATGATGAATTGTCCCGCATCGGGATTGGCAAACAGTACTGCCATATAATGCCCGGATTGCTCGATGATCTTGCGGAAGGTGCCGAGCAGCACCTCCAGATTCATATTTTTAATCTGGCCCTGGAATTTGCGGGATAAAGTGGTTTGCGACACATTCCCTTTTTCAATCTCATGCAATTGGAATTCCGCCACCATTTTCGCGTAATCCGCGTCATTCAGGTTTGGCGTGATTTCGCCCAGCAATTCCATATCGCGGCGCGGCAGTTTTGCCATCATATCGCCGGTTTTGAAACTGTATTGCGCCTCTACCGCCAGGCCCAAAATCGGCTCATCACCTTTAGCCTCAAAACCGCGTTCGCGGACGATGTGGTACGGCAATACGAACACCACATCCGTATTCTCGCGGCGCGCGAGGTCATGAATGTCATGCAATTTCTGCAATTCATGCAGGCGTCCCTGATAGAGATTTAATCTCCCCTGTTTTTCAATCAGCGCAAATGGCCGCGCAGCATCAATCAGATCAAGCATGCACAGCCTCCGCCATTTTCTGCGTGAATGATTTCAGTTGCACAAGCAGTTCATCGCACTGATATTTTTCAAATAATTTCACAACTGCTGATCCTACAATCACGCCGTCTGCATGCGCCGATAACGCCCTTGCCTGTTCCGGCGTTGAAACACCGAAGCCCACGCATAATTTATTCTGCAATTGTGATTTTAGTTTTTGCAGTTTCTCCGCGACATCCGTGGGCAAATCAGTGCGCACACCCGTCACGCCTGCATGGGCAATGTAATAGACAAATTCCGTCGCCGCCTGATCGATCAGTTTTAACCGCTCTGGCGTTGTGGTCGGCGAGCATAAAAACACCGTGCCGAGGTTATTTTCATGCGCCGCGCCGCGAAATGCACAGGCTTCTTCGGGCGGCAAGTCCGTAATCAATACAGCATTCACGCCTGCGGCTGCGGCGCCCGCGCAGAATTTATCATATCCCATGCTGAACACGGGATTGGCATACGTCATGAGCAAAACTGGCGTTGCATGCGATGCACGAAACTGCCGCACCACATCAAACATATCCGGCATGCGAAAATCATTTTTCAATGCGCGTTCGGTTGCTTTTTGAATTGTGGGGCCGTCTGCAATCGGGTCAGTAAAGGGAATGCCCAGCTCAATAATATCCGCGCCCGCATCTGCCAGCATTTTCATCGCCGCAAGCGTGGTTGCGAGATCGGGATCAGCCGCTGTGATATAGGGAATAAACGCCTTGCGCGCACCGATAATATTTTTAATTTTTGACATTGAGCGCCTCCATCACGATGGACAGATCTTTATCGCCGCGCCCGGAAAGATTGATAAGAATGATTTTATTCTTTGACATTTCCGCCGCGCGCCGGAGGCCATATGCCATCGCATGCGAGGATTCTAATGCTGGAATAATCCCCTCAAAATGCGCAAGCTTCTGGAAACCTTCCAATGCCGCGCTGTCATGCACGTATAAATATTTCGCACGGCCCAATTGCATCAGGTTCGCATGTTCCGGCCCCACGCCCGCGTAATCCAATCCAGCAGAAATGGAATCCGTTAATTGAATCTGTCCTTCCCCGCTTTGCAGCACGAAGGTTTTCATGCCCTGGAAAATCCCGGCACGCCCGCCCGAAAAACGCGCGGCGTGATGGCCGGGCGCAATTTCCGTGCCGCCCGCCTCCACAGCAGTCAGCGCGACATCCGCATCATCCAGGAATTCATGGAAAATTCCGATAGCGTTCGAGCCGCCCCCCAGACACGCCACAACTTCATCCGGCAAACGGTTTTCCGCTGTCATAATCTGCGCGCGCGCCTCTGCGCCGATCACTTTATGGAAATCACGCACGATCATTGGGTATGGATGCGGGCCCAATGCGGAGCCTAATAAATAATATGTATCGTGAATATTCGTGACCCAGTCGCGCATCGCTTCAGACACTGCGTCTTTTAATGTGGCCGAGCCGCTTTCAACGCCCACAACTTCCGCGCCCAGCAACCGCATGCGGAATACATTCGGCGTCTGGCGTTTCATATCTTCGGCGCCCATATAAACGCGGCACGTCATACCCATTTTTGCAGCAGCGGCAGCAGTTGCCACACCATGTTGGCCTGCACCGGTTTCAGCGATAATGCGGCGCTTGCCCATATGACGCGCAAGCAGGATTTGACCCACGGCATTATTGATTTTATGTGCGCCAGTATGTGTGAGATCTTCACGCTTCAGGTAAATTTTTGCGCCGCCAGTTTCCCGGGTCAGGCGTTCTGCAAAATATAACGGCGTTTCTCGGCCAACAAAATTCTTCAATAGGCCGTTCAATTCATTCTGAAATGCAGGCGTATCTTTAATTTCCGCATAAGCGCGTTCCAGTTCCGCCAATGGTTCAATTAACGTATCGGGAACAAATCGCCCACCGTATTCGCCGAAATAACCTTTATGATCCGGCAGGTTTCTCAGGGTTTGTGACATCGCAGTCTCGTAAATTCTCAAATAATTGTTGCAGTTTATTGGGGTCTTTGATGCCGGGTGAGATTTCAACCGAACTTGAAAGATCCAATGCGTAAGGGGAAATGCGCGCCGCGGCGCAAATGTTCAAAGGTCCTAGGCCGCCGGCCAAGAACGTGCGGCGCGTGTCCAGCTTTGCCAGCTGTGACCAGTCGAATGTTTTACCTGTGCCGCCATGTTGATTTTCATCGTAGCTATCCAATAACAAATAATCTGCCGTCAGGGAAGATAAATCTTTTGGCGCGGAGCCTGCCCCGGCGGAGGCCGGGGGGCCGCCCATGCGCACGGCGTAGATATAGTTAAAACCATCAAATTTCTGCGGAAAATAGCTGTAATGTTGGACGCCCCACAGGCCCAAATTCTGCGCGATTTCCAGGGTTTTATAATAATCCTGCTCGACAAACACACCCACGGGCTTTGCGGTTTTCAGCTGCGAGATGATCGCCCGCGCCTTTTCAATTGCGACGCAGCGCAAGGACATCCGCGCGAAAATCATGCCGATGTAATCGGCGCCCAACTCTTCAGCTAACAGCGCATCGCGCGCCGTGGTGATGCCACAGATTTTTACTTTTGGCTTCTGCATGACTGTAAAAATTCCGTTGGGTTGGCCGCACGCATCAATGCCGTGCCGATTAAAAAACCATCCACGCGCGCGGGGAAGTTTCTGATTTCATCAGGTTGCTGGATACCGGACGCCGCAATGACTTTCACATATGCCGGAATGCCCGCCAGCAGGTTTTCCGTGGTTTTCATATCCACCTCAAAGCTGGAAAGGTTACGGTTGTTGATCAATAGCAATTCCGGATCAACGGCTAGCGCGATTTCCAGCTCCTCTTCGTTCTGCACTTCAATCAGTGCTTTCATGCCGAGGGCCTCGATCGCATCTTTCAATTCTTGTAGCCGCTTTTTCGTCAGGATCTTGACAATCAATAGCACCAGATCCGCGCCGCATGCGCGCGCGACGCGTACTTGCTTCTCTTCAATGACAAATTCCTTGCACAAAAGCGGCTTATCGGTGATCGCACGGATGGATTTTAATATCTCAAACGAGCCGCCGAAATATTTATGGTCCGTTAAAACAGACATGGCATTGCAGCCGCCTGCAATATATTTTTGTGCAACGCTGACCGGATTAAAATCTTTTGCAATCACGCCTTCGGACGGCGAAGCCGCTTTGACTTCAGCAATCAGGCAGGGCGCAGGCGCGAACAATTGCGTGAAATCCTGCTCGCAGCGCAGCGGCGCGGCAACATCCTTGAGGGTTTTGATTTCCTCAATTTTATTCGCAACAATTTCATCCAGAATGGTCATTTCAGCCTCTGTAATAACGCAAGTGCGCTGCCGTTATCAATCGCCGCGCGCGCGCGCGCGATGGCATCGGCAAAAGAAATCTGGTCATCATGCACGTAAATGGCAGCGGCGGCGTTTAAGACCACAATATCCCTGCGCGGCCCCTGGATTGTGCCATCCAGAATACCGATTGTAATTTTTGCATTTTCTTCCGCATCCGCGCCTGCAATATCAATGGCATCACACGTGGCAAAGCCAAATTCATCCGGCGCCCGCGTGGAATGAATAATTTCACTGTTCCTGATTTCCGCGATAATATTCATGCCGGTCAGCGTCAGTTCATCCATGCCGCCGCCATGCACGATCAATGCGCGGCGCGTGCCGGTACGCAATTTAACTTCGGCAATCAGTTTTACCAGTTCCGGCGCAAACACGCCCATGATGGATCGCTGAACGCCGGCAGGATTGAGCAGCGGCCCCAGGATATTGAAAATCGTGCGCGTGCCTTCCGCCGCCAATACACGGCGCGCATCGATAAATTTTCTGAAAACCGGATGAAAACGCTGCGCAAATAAAAACGTAATGCCATGATCGGCAAATTGTTTTTGTGCGGCTGCCACATCATCCGGGATCTTCACGCCCAGCGCATTCAGCAAATCAATCCCGCCCGATTTGCTGGTGATAGAAACATTCCCATGTTTGGCCACCGGAACACCTGCCGCCGCCGCCACAAAACTGGCCGTGGTGGAGATATTAAAACTGCCGCTGCGATCACCGCCGGTACCGCACATATCAATTGCAGGGGCACCGCCCAGATCCACAGGGATCATCTGCGTGCGAAATAAATTCACGGCCTCCGCCAGGATATCCGCATCCAGTTTCTCGATTGCCAGTGCGCGCATATGCACAACCTGCTGCCCCGACGACAGATCATTTTCCAGCAGAACGCGCAGGGAAGGTGAAAGCAGATGCGACATGTAAAACCCGAGCGGCATTAAAGCTGAAAGCGCATGAAATGCAATGAAAAACCTGCCCTCCCCCTAGGCATAATGGTCGTGCGGGGTAATATTAGAATCTGGAAACAAAACGGGATTACCATGGGATTGAACCTGCAACAAATCGAAACAGACCTGCTGCGGCATTTTACGCAGCCCAGCTTTGGCGAGGCTTTTGTGAAATTTGTTGAAGGCAGTACGGCGATTACACCGGTTGTTGTCCTTGGCCACCGCCAGTTCAGCACGTTGTTTCCTGATCAGGCGGCGAAACTGCAGCAAATGAAGAATGTGATTTATGACGGTGATCCTGATTTCGCCGTGAAAGTTACTGCGCCCGTGCAGGTCATTTTCGCCAATTTCCGCATCGGCGGCGTGGAACGCACTGAGGAATATCAATGGCTACTCTTGCAATCCGTTTTGCCGCATACAGGTTACGTGACGCCGCTGCAGGATTGGTTCAGCACGGCGATGCGCGATAATGGCGAGGGCTGGCTCGCCGAAGCATGTGACCAGGAGTACCAGAAAAAAATCAGCTATATCGTGCTGAGCGGTTTCGATAATACTGAAACGCTGACCGTCATGCTGAAATCATTTTGTGAGTATACAGAGCCGCGTGACGACAATGAACTCATCGTGGTGCTGAATGGTTATACCGAATTCCCACAGGAGGCGATCAGCGTTGCCGCCGCGCGCGGTTTTTCTGTCAAAACCGTATTTCGTAATAAAAACGTTGGCGTTGCACTGGGCTTTAATGAGGGCCTGCGGATGGCGAACGGTGAATATATCTGCTGTATCCAGGATGATATTACGTTCTCGCAGCCGAACTGGGACCGTGAACTATCGGGATATCTTGACCAATATCCCCAAATCGGAATCGTGGGTGGACATACCGCCTTTTATACTTTCCACACTGATATGAAGTCGCCGTGGGATATTCCGTACTGCCACGTCAATAGCACGATCAAGGGCAGATGCGACTGGCCACTGATGAAGCAGGCATTGGTGCAGGTCGATCAAACCGTTTGCATCTGCATGATGGTACGGCGCGACCTGGCGATGTTTGACTGGCATTTTGCGCCGACGGGCCTGGATGACCTCGGTGTCTGCATGGAAGCACGGCGCAAGGGGTTTGAGATTTACGCGACCGATGTTGGCATTGAGCACGCGATGATCACCAGCGTGATCCGCGGCAAACTCGATCAGCAATCGGCGAATGCGCGGATTGATAAAGGCATGCAGATCATGCGCGCGTTTCACCTGCCCTATTTCGTGGAAACTTACGGCGATATGATCCGTTCAGCCGCATCCAAAGGCGCGATCAATACGCCGCAGGATATGGAACGTTATATTAAAGTGCTGCCGAAGGCTGCCTAAGTTATTTCGCGGGCCGCGCCATCATATTCAGATGCCAGATATCCGTATCCGGCCCGTCAAAATTACGAATGATGTTTATGAACCCGTGCGATGCCAGCAATTCATGCAGGCTCTCGCCCGTATAGCCCCAGCGGTGCGCATCCTCGCGCGAGCCGCCGCGCGATTCATCACGCCAACCGTAAAAACCCGCCATCGCGTGATCTTTCTGATCCGGCTTGTTGCTTTGCGCCATGCCTAAAAACTGCATGCAGTGGAACATCAGGTCGGGACAGATGATATGCACAAGGCCACCCGGTTTCAGAACCTTGTACCAGCTTTTCACTGCCTCGCGTCCTTCATTCGGATCAAGATGTTCGATCATGTGCCGCGTATAGATTTCATCAACGGAAGATTCCGCGAAATGCTTGTGAATATCCCAGGCATCACACACCACGTTGGTCACATTGGTTTCGCGCACGTCGATATTGATATAGCCTTCTTTGGCTTTTTCCGCGCAGCCGATATTAAGTTTAATCAGTGTCATTGCCTACTCCAAAACCTTGATCAGGAAATATTGCCCGTGAACAAATATTTTAATGAATTTTTTGCCCATGTCGCTGAGCAGAAAATCCTCCATCGCCACATAGGCACCATACAGCGCCGGGGTTGATGTTGCATCTTCGCAGATAATAATGCCGTGCAACACAATCAGCGGCGCAATTTTATGCAGGCCCACCAGGATTGCTTCATACATATCAACATCCAGATTGGCGACGGCGATCTTTTTAATTTCTTCAGGAAATGGATCGTCATGAATATTGTTTTTCACCATGCGGTAGTTGCTGCCCGCCATGGAAAGCTTGATATCCAGGTTCTGCATGTGCTCCGCGACCGGAATGGATGTCAGATGCGTGCCATGCCACATGATGTCGGCACTGCTGCCCGCGCTGTCATAGGCGAACCCTTCATAAGTATCGAGGAACCAGCATTTGCGGTCGATGCCGCGGTGATGCATGAAACGTAGCGCGGTGCAGGCACTTGAGCCGGTAAACACGCCGATCTCAACATAATCGCCCTCAAGATGCCGCGTCATTTCAATTGCCTGGCAGATATTTTCATGCACGGCATTCCCTGCATGCAATTCACCGATGATAGCACTCGTCTCGCGCAGCGAAACGGAAATGCCGCCCGTGGTCTGCCAATAAGGTGCCTTGGCCGCCAGTTTGGGCGGCACAAACAGGCCGCCACAGCGGATAATGCGGCGCAGCGGCGTCACGCATTCCTCATCATGACGAAAGAAAACATAAAAAACGGATTGCGAAATTTCTTGGTCAGTCAGTCCATCAAGGTCACGGAGCACGGCCTTGCAGTGCGGCACGACTTCAGGATCATTAAACTCATCCACATTCGTCAGCGCGTATAAATTCGGGCGCAGTTTTTTCAGCTCATCCGGCGAGAGCATCCGCTCGCGGTGCTTCAGGCCTTTGGCCTGGAAAGGCGCAACGTAAAATGTGGGGTCTGCCATGCTCATGTTCGCAATATCCCCGATTCCGCGCTGCCATGCCATGCGAATATCAATAGCCGTTGCGGGGTACGGTTTTGGCCGTTATGCTAAGGCCTAAAATTATATTGAATCATCGAGGGGAATGTTCATGGGGGTTATGACAGCGGCGCAGCTGCCACGTTTTCACGTGGGTCCCATGAGTTTGCATACCGTCGATGCCGCAATCGCTGTGGCTTACCGTCACCAGGCTCCCATTTGTCTGATTGGCACGCGCCGCCAGGTGGAATGCGCAGCGCAGGGCGGCGGCTACGTGAATAACTGGACCACGGAAAAATTTGCCGAATATGTGCGCGCACGCGATCCACAAAATTTAATCCTGCTTGCCCGCGATCATGGCGGCCCCTATCAACGCGGTGCAGAACAGGGTTTGCCGCTGGCATCCGCTTTGCAACTCGCACTCAATTCGTTAGCCGTGGACATTTTATCCGGCTTTAAAATCATTCACCTGGACCCTGAAAAGGCCATTGATCGCACTGCACCGGATGCCAAGGCACAATTCACACAAATGACAATTGAAATGCTTTTGGCAGCAGATCAATTCGCCAAATCGCAAAATATTATGGATGTTGGTTTTGAAATCGGCACCGATGAAACCGTGGGCGAAGATTTTACGCCGGCCGAGTGGGACCAGTTTTTAGCTGAAGTGATGGGCGCGGCCATTGCGGCCGGCGCGAATTTACCCATCAGTTTTGCTGTG
>DPZW01000175.1:3385-5479 GCA_003536545.1 Rhodospirillaceae bacterium | reverse complement strand
ACATCCGGCACAAATTGGGTCGGCACCACGAGCAGAATAACTTTGGACGCTGCCAGTGATTTGGCATCAGCTGTAACAACAACATTATCATGCAGCGATGTGCCGGGTAGAAAATCCACATTCTCACGCGCGGTGGAAATCTTATCGGCCTGTTCCTGCTGAAAGCACCATAACGTCACGCGGCCGCATTCGGCATATAAATTTGCCAGTGCTGTGCCCCACGCACCTGCACCCAAAACCGTGATTCCGCTGTCTGTTTTCATCACCCCTTCATAGCGCATTCCCGGATTTTGCCCAATAAAAAAGGGGGCCCAAAGCCCCCTTTTTCACAGAATTATCGCCTTAGTTAATGACGATGGTGACCACGCGGTTACGTGGTTCTTTCACGCCATCTGCTGTGGGTACAGGCAGATTGTTTTCGGCATTGCTGAAGACATTGATGTTATCCGCATTGATGCCGCGTGAAACCAGTGCATTGCGCACAGCGTTCGCACGGGCCTTGGACAATTTTTCGTTATGCGATGCAGAACCTGATGTGTCGGTATTTGCAGTCAAATGCACCACATCAATGCGGCCATTCTGTACTTTTGATACCACATCATTCACAACTGCCATGCCTTCGCTGGTGATCGTCGCCTTATCCAGTTCAAAGAAGATCTTATAAGGCGAAGCTTCAACCTGCTGTGGTGTTGGGTTGGTATAGGTCGTGCGTGCAGTTGTCATCGCAGGTGCAGCCATTGCTGCAGGCGCAACAGGGGCAGCCGCAGGTTTATTCAGACCGTAACGGTAAGTTACCATCACAGCGTGGTTCGCATATTCGCCATCCACATCTGCACCCGCCGAGGTTTCAAAATCACCATCATTGCTTGCAAAATAATTGTAGCGCAGACCCCATGCCGAACGATCATTCAGCCAATAATCCACACCCGCCATACCCTGGTAAGCGAATTGCACATCTTTTTCATCAATGCTGGTTGCGGCGGCAAAGGTGTTACCGATGCCATCCGCATTCTGCCATGAAGCACCCACACCGGCACCAATGTAGGGTACCCATTTGCTGGAATTCTTGAAGTCATAGTAAAGGTTCGCCATCGCGTTCCATGAACGGAAATCACCCGCGCTGCCTGCCGCGCCTGTGCCGGAAATATTATCCACGCCATTGGTGCGGTAGCTGCCTTCAAGTTCTGAACGCAGACCATTCATCCATGAATAACCCACGGCGAGGTTGCCTACGCCGCCTTCGTTATAATCTACCTGGTTAGTCACGCCCGCAGCATTGGTGAAATCTGCGTCTTCAGCGTGGTTCCAGCCCAGGCCGCCACCTACGTACCAGCCCTCATCAAGGCCAGATGCGCTGGCCATGCCAGTAGTGAGTGCCAAAACGGCAGCAGTCAGTAATAATTTTTTCATGTGGTTTTCTCCGTGAGATTGAATGCAGATGCAGGGTTATCGCATATTGAACGCCGTGCGGCCAGAGAAGTTGCCCTTAAATTAACGTATTTTAAGCTAATTTCCGTTCTTTCCCTGCTTGGCGTAGCGGTTCGGCAACAGTGACGAAACTGTCTCGGCAGAAAAATCTTTGTTTTCAGATGGAACAAAAACTGTGGCATCCATACCGTAGTCTGCAATCAGCTCCCGGCAGATCCCGCAAGGCGCAACCAATTGCGGTATGCTGTGATCAAATTCACGGTCATGGCGCATGGCCAGAATGGCTGTGATGGATTTTTCACCCGCCGTCATGGCGGCAGCAATGGCACCTGCCTCAGCGCAAATCGCGGCGCGCCTCAGGTAAGAATCCAGGTTAACAGCCGTGTAAATTTTACCGGATGCGCCCATTGCGGCGGATGCAATCACATGACGTTTGGGTTCATAGCGTGCCTGAATCAGCTGGGTCGCGGCATCGCGCAAAGCGGCGAAAATTTTATCAGTCATCAGATTGTTTTACCTTGAAGTCGCACTTTCCGATAGGGGCCAACGCGGCCGCGCGGCTGTATTTTCATCATGCGAAATATTGGCGCGGGCACGTTCAATTGCCGCCCAGGCAATCATGGCAGCATTATCCGTGCAAAGCGCAATGGGCGGCGCGATAAAATC
>DPZW01000175.1:0-3227 GCA_003536545.1 Rhodospirillaceae bacterium | reverse complement strand
ATTTTTCTGCGCCAATTGCAAAAGTCTTTGCCGGATGGCTTGATTGGCCGCCACGCCGCCTGCCACCACCAGAGCTGTTAATTTTGGGCCCGAAATTTTGATGGCCTGCGCTGTGCGGTCCGCCAAGGTGTCAGCAATTGCTGTTTGCACCGCCGCCGCCAGGTCAGCGCGCATTGCATCCGTAAAATTTTCACTGCGCGCGATTTGCCGCACAGCTGTTTTTAATCCGGAAAAAGAAAAATCTGCTGATGCATGGCCCAGCATCGGGCGCGGCAATTCAAATTTAAATTTACCTGTTGCGGTTGCCGCCAATTTTTCCAACGCAGGGCCACCCGGCCACCCCAAGCCCAAAAGCTTAGCACATTTATCAAAACATTCGCCGGCTGCATCATCGCGCGTTTCACCCAGCATTTCATAATCGCCCACGCCGCGTACATCCAACAATGCCGTATGCCCGCCAGAAACTAGCAATAATAAATAGGGAAATTGCACATCATCCGTCAGGCGCGCCGTAAGCGCATGCCCTTCGAGGTGATTGACCGGATGGAACGGAATGCCGCGTGCCAGGGCCAGGCTGCGGCCATAGGTTGCCCCCACCAATAATCCACCTATCAGGCCTGGCCCAACCGTTGCCGCAATTCCGGTGACATCTGTCCAATCTGTTTTTGTCTGCGCCATGACTTCTGCCACCATGCGCGGCAGATATTGCAAATGCGCACGGGCCGCAATTTCCGGCACCACGCCGCCAAAGGAGATATGTTCATCCAGCTGGCTGCGTGTGATTTGCGCCAAAATACGACGCGCATCATCCACCAGCGCCACAGAGGTTTCATCACAGGAAGTTTCAATCCCAAGCATTAACATGCCTCATCCATAGCCTTCATAGCCCTTATTCACAATGGCGGCGACATCGCTTATGCTGCCCCTATGACAGATGCCGCCCCCACGCGCGCCGCCGCGCCCTTTGCTCTTATTTTCGGAATTCTTGGTTTTATTATCGCTGCCGGTTTGTCCGGTCTTTATATCTGGGACCGCCAGCAAAAAGATCAGGAACATACCGCCATGATCATTGATCAGCTGCGCCGGATTGATGATCGCCTGACCAAGCTGGAAAATGGACAGGCGCAGCAAGATACGACTGCACTGAATGAAAAACTGGATCAGGTCTCATTGAAAATTGCCGAAATGTCCGCATCCGATACCAGCAGCATCAGCCAGCAATTACAAATTATTATCGAACATCAAATTAAACTGCAAAATGATCTGGCTGATATCAAACATATCCGCGCTGAAATGCAGCAAGAAAAACAGGTGCAGGCAACCCAGCAGCAACAGCAGGCAGCCTTGCTGCGCGAATTGCAGGCGATTGCACCAACACTGCTCAATCCGCCGACAGGCAATGATTTCTGGTCTAAATTAACCCGCAGCTGGCAACGCTGGGTCACAGTAAAACCACAGGCCAGTGCAGCAGCAGATACCACGACAACAGGTGGCAAAATTTCCCGCGCGCTATATGAATTGGAGCAGGGACAGGTGGAAGCTGCATTAAATATTTTACCGGATGATCCACGCCTTTCAGCCTTCCGCGCGAATGCCGAAGCCTACCTCGCGCAAAGCCAGGCTGCTACCGCTGAAACAGGTGAAGCACAGACAGAAGCGCAGACGGAAGAAAAACCGGCATTGCATCTGCCAACCCTACCCGAAGTGCCGGCTGAAGGTGAAACACCATGAAGGCGTTTTTCAAAACCCTTTGGTTGATTGTTAAAATCGCCGCAATGGGTGCATTGGCCATCTGGATCATGCAACAACAAGGCGATGTCGCAATTACACTGGATCAAAATGGCGCGCCGGTAATTTATGAATTTGCGCTGCCGGTGATCCTGAGCATCTTGGTTGTTGGCTTATTATTACTGCTTTCTGTCATGCGCCTTTTCGACAACGCAGCGCGCATGCCGGGACAAATTGCCCTGAAAAATGAACGCAAAAAATTGCAGGAAGGTTATCAGGCCCTGACCAAAAGCCTGGTGGCGATTGCAGCAGGTGACGGCCACGGCGCGGAGAAACTGGCACAACAGGCGGCAAAAAAACTCGGCGCACCGCCATTGTCATTATTGGTGCATGCACAGGCTGCACAATTGCAGGGTGATACGGGTGCAGCGTCACGCTTTTTCCATCAATTGGCGGCCGATCCCAAGGCAGGATTTTTGGGCCTGCGCGGTCAATTGATGCAGGAAATGAAAATTGCGCTGACCACTGGTCAGGTCGAACATGCACGCCGATTGGCCGCTGAAGCTGAAACGAAAGAACCACGCAGCCCATGGGTGATGCAGGCACGTTTTGCGCTGGAGGCACGTGCGAAAAACTGGCGCGAAGCGGAACAGGTTCTGGTGCGCGGTGCACGCTTTCAGGCCTTCACCAAAGATGAAAACAAATGGTATCTCGCGGCCTTGCAATGGATGCAAAGCCAGGAAGCCACCACGCGCGATGATGCCCGCCACCTTGCCAAACGCGCCTGGGAAACCTGCCCTCCGCTGGTGCCTGCAGCGGTGCATTACGCTGAAATTTTATTCGCTGCGGGCCGCCGCAATAGCGCGGCTGATGTCATTGGCAAATCCTGGCAATCTGCGCCCCATCCTGATCTTGCCTTGATGTGGATGCGATTGATGCCGGAGAGCGATGGCGATTCCATCGCCCGCGTGAAATGGTGGGATAAATTATTATTGCTCAACGACCGCGACCCCGAAGCACAAATTTTACGGGCGCGGACATTACTTGATGCCAACCTGTGGGGCGAAGCGCGCGCAGCCCTGATGAAACTTAAACTCACCAGCAGTGATGCACGCTGCTATGAATTGCTTGCGCGGCTGGAACGCGAAGAAAAAGGCGATGCTGCTGCTTCTGCGGTCTGGCTTGCCATGGCCGAAGAATTCAATGTGCCGATGTGGGTTTGTAAAATCGACGGCACCCGCCATTCCCAATTCCAGACGATTTGTCCCTCCTGCGGCAGTTTTGCTTCTTTCCGCTGGCAAAATCCGGGCCAGAATTTGCCTGCGGTGATTGCGGCCTAAAAAGGCTGCAACTATTGATTTCGTTGCTTTCCAAGCCTTCCCCATGGTAATTTCTGACCATGCAATCTCAGGCAATTCTGGTCACCGGCGGCGCGGGCTATATCGGCTCGCACTGCTGCCGCGCGCTGGAACGCGCCGGATTCCGCGCCGTCGTCTACG
>DPZW01000184.1 GCA_003536545.1 Rhodospirillaceae bacterium | reverse complement strand
CAACAGGCGGGCTGCTCGAAGAAATGCATCGTGGCATTTCAACGGAGATTTTATATCAGCCGCATGATGCGCGCTGGGCGATTAGCGCGGAAAGCAATTGGTTGCAGCAGCGTGATCCCGCCCATGATTTCGGCAGAACAAATTACAATACGCACACGGGTCGTCTCAGCTTTTACTACGAAGTGCCGCCGCGCGACCTGACGGTGATTGTGCGTGCAGAACAATTTCTGGCCAAAGATCACGGCCTGTCCTTGGAGCTCCGCCAGCAGTTTCAACAAGGGATTCAGCTGGGTTTTGCAGGTTCCTATAGCCATCGCCGCGATTTCGGCGGGCCGGATGATCGGGGCCATGCGGATGCACGCATTTATTTGCGCATCCCGCTGCAATTCGCGCTCGATGATACGCCAATCCAAAATTATACCAGCATCAATGTGGGTTCTATCGCGCGTGACAGCAACCAGCAGGTGAATTTGCCCGTGCGTTTGTGGGACGCCACGCGGCCAATTTCCTATGGCCCCATTTTACGCAGCTGGGATGATTTATTGAATTTTTAATCTGCACCGCGCAATGCCGCGACTTCGGCCAGGGTAAAACGATAGGTCGAATTACAAAACTCGCATTTCACTTCAACAATATTGTCATCTGAAAACTCCAGGGCTTCAGCTTCGGATAAAGTTGCCAATGCCTGTTCAGCGCGCGCAAGGCCGCAACGGCAGCGATGCTGAATATGCTGCGTGTCATGCACGCGCACGCCACCTTCATGGAACAGGCGGAATAAAACATCATGCGGATGCAGCGCGGTATCCATGGCTTCAAGTGGCGTCAGAGTATGCAGCAGTGCGATCATTTCATCCCAGCCATCTGGAATACGGTCGAGATCATGATCGCCAATATCTTCAGTGCGTGGCATGGCCTGGATGCAAACCGCAGCCACTTGCCACGGCGGTCCGCCAGCAGTGGCGAAATATTTAATTTCAGTATGCACCTGTTCAGATTGCAGAAAATAATGCTGTGCGGATTTGGTCAAGCTATCGCCATCAATTTCCACAATGCCCTGATAACGTTCAAACCCTGCGCCGCGATCCAGCGTAAAGCTCAGATAACCCGTGCCCAGCAATTCGCAAAAACGATCCGGCACAGTGCTTAGAGATTCATTATTAAAAGAGGCATAGGCACGCAGCGCACCATCCGCCGTGTAGTCCGCTACCAGCAATGATACAGGCCCGTCCCCTTTGGCCTGCAGGGAAAATATGCCATCTTCTTTCAGCATGCTGCCCAGCACGCAGGCAAGTGTGGCAGCTTCGGCAACTAATCGCGCGACGGGCGGCGGATATTGGTGTTTGCATAGAATATCATCCAGCGTTGTGCCCAGGCGCACCAGCCGGCCCCGCAGCGCGGATTGCTCCAGCTGGAATGGCACGATCATATCATTGTGGCTGAGTTGCATTGTTTCTTCGAACATAATCCGCCGTGGGTAGCAGAAGAGCATGCGAAATCATAGCGGAAAAACCTTGACGTGGCAGGCAGGGGGGTCTATCAAACGCGTTTCGGTGAAGCAGACTGGGGAATGGAAACGGCCCCCGTGCGCGCTTAACCGCGTTACCACTCTAGAAAAAGGACGTTCCCTATGGCTCACGCCGCGACTGCTGCTGCAATCACCCCCCAGTCTGAGACTGGCAAGAAATCTTTCGTCTTCACTTCTGAATCTGTATCAGAAGGTCACCCTGATAAAATCTGTGACCGCGTATCGGACAGCATCCTTGATGCGCTGCTCACGCAGGATCCCGAGGCGCGCGCGGGCGTTGAATGCTTTGCAACCACCAATTTGTTGGTCATCGGCGGCGAAATCCGCGTGAAGGGTGGTTTTGAGAAAAAGCACATGGAAGAAATCGCGCGTGCAGCGATTAAAGACATCGGTTATGATCAGGATGGTTTCTCGCACAGCCGTTCACGCGTAGACGTGGTGGTGCATGAACAATCTGCCGACATCGCACAGGGCGTTGATAACGCCGCTGACAGCAATGCATCCGAAGGCGCAGGCGATCAGGGCATTATGTTTGGTTATGCCTGTGATGAAACCCCAGAATATATGCCGGCACCTCTGCTTTACTCTCACCAGATTTTAAAATCACTGGCCGAAGCGCGCCATAGTGGTGCGGCACCTGAACTGGGCCCGGATTCCAAATCACAGGTGACGTTGCAATATAAAGATGGTCGCCCGGTTGGCGTGACCTCTGTATTGGTTTCAACACAGCACGCAGATGGCGTGACGCAGGAACGCGTCCGTGAAATTGTGCGCCCGCATGTAGAAAATGTGTTGCCAAATGGCTGGATGCCGCCAGAAGAAACTTTTTATGTGAATCCAACAGGCCGTTTTGTGATTGGCGGACCGGATGGTGATGCGGGCCTCACGGGCCGTAAAATTATCGTGGATACTTACGGCGGTGCGGCTCCACATGGTGGCGGCGCGTTTTCTGGGAAAGATCCAACAAAGGTTGACCGTTCGGCGGCTTATGCGGCGCGTTATCTCGCAAAGAACGTTGTGGCGGCTGGTCTTGCACGTCGCTGCACCATTCAATTGTCTTACGCGATTGGGATTGCAAAACCGTTATCAGTATTTGTCAACACGCACGGTAATTCTGAAGTGGATCATCATGCCTTGTCCAAAGCATTGCAGGAGATGATGGACCTCTCGCCGCGCGGTATCCGCACGCACCTGAAACTTAACCGTCCGATTTACGCACGGACTTCGGCCTATGGTCACTTTGGACGCGCGCCAGAGGCGGATGGCGGATTCTCATGGGAAAATCTGGATCTGGTAGAGAAACTGAAAGCGAAATTTGGGGCGTAATTTATTCTCCCTTACGGTTCAAAAACCCCGGCCCTGGTGCCGGGATTTTTTTATTGACAATAGCCTCATAATATGATTATATTCCTATATGACCGTTCGGCTGCAGAAGGACGTTCATCGTGGCGGCAAGATGTGTTCCGGCTGGGTCAGTTTGGGCACCACTTTCCCTCAATCCCGCGCCAAGGTATGTGGCGTGCTGTTTTGTGATTGAGATAGTATAGCCAAAGCGTTTGAC
The DNA here is from genome assembly GCA_003536545.1 of Rhodospirillaceae bacterium. Lineage (GTDB taxonomy): Bacteria > Pseudomonadota > Alphaproteobacteria > UBA11073 > UBA11073 > UBA11073. The sequence continues at coordinate 6,175 of DPZW01000184.1, read as the reverse complement.
CGAGAAACTCCCGGGAATTTCTTATTTATTAAGGAGGATAATGAGAAGATAAAAATTGCTTTCAGTCCGCTAACCCAGTTATTTTCATGGACAGATGGCTTGTACAATTCCCCAGACGAATACGCCTAAACATGCGTGGATTTTCAGTAATCATGAAACGCGTCATGTAGTAGGCAAAGGTATCGGTGCGGTAAACGCGCGCCGGGGCTTGGCGCGCGCGCTCTTGCCGACGGGGGCAGAGCCCAGTTTGATCGCGAATACCGTGCCATGTGATCTGGGCACTACGGTAGAGCAAAAATTGGCATATGCGGATGAATACATCCGCGAAATGTTAAAAATTTATGCTGAACCGGATTTTGTGGTTACCGGATGGGGAGATCTGGAAGCAACCAAAATGACATTGGCACTTAAAAATTATTGTCCGGATGTAAAAATTATTTTTATCGGATCACAAAAACATTTGAGCACTATTACGCGTGCGGAACGTGATCATCTGGACCTCATATTATATCCAGATTTTCTGATTGCGGACGGTGCCCCTCTGCCTGACAAGCGGATGAGACGCATCCGTTATATTCCGCATCACCTCGTTCGGGATATGCCAACACAGCTGCCACAGCATTTTGAAGAATGGATTAGCGAGCAGGAGCGTCAGCAATTTACCCTCATGATGATCGGTGCGCCAGATAGTGAAAGTTACAACAACAGCCAGGAAAAACTGGCGGCAGCTGAGATCATGGGCCATATCGATGCTATCCGGGATTCAGGCCGCAGCGTGATGATCAGCAGCAGCCCTCGCACGCCCAAGGGGCTCTTTCATAGAATCCAGGATTACTGTTCGGAAGACGCGCATATTATATGCTATGAATGGCAGGCCAATGATCCTAACAACCCATATCCGGCAGTATTAAAACATCGTGGATTGCAAGGCGTAGGATTTACTCCGGACAGTATTTCCATGCCATGCGAAGCTTTAATTTCAGGGGCACCTTTATTCATTATAGCGGCCAGGCATTATTGGTGTGACAATCGCTCTGTAGGTGATTGCCTGACACAAATGATACGAGATGGGCTGATCTCGCACATGGATAAATTGCGCGAAAAAGACATGCAATTTCCTCGCAAACAACATCCTTTTTGTACCAGCCGTGATGCAGCAGAAAAAGTAAGAGAGTTTTTTGGCTGGAAAAGCAATATTTTGGGGCAGCATCACCGGCTTTAAAAGCGTTTATTCCTTGTTTTAATCGATGTTTCTGCGCTATCCCTGACCCATGAATTCACTGGGCATCCATAAACCTGTCGCTCAAACCCGTGTGGTTGTTGCCATGTCGGGCGGGGTGGACTCGTCTGTTGTGGCGGCGATGCTGAAAGAGCAGGGCTATGAGGTTATCGGCATTACGCTGCAGCTTTATGATCACGGTGTGGCGATCCAGAAAAAAGGCGCGTGCTGTGCGGGGCAGGATATTTATGATGCGCGTGCTGTGGCGGAGCGCATCGGTATCCCGCATTACGTTTTGGATTATGAAAGCAAATTCAAGGACGCAGTAATTGATAAATTTGTGGATAGCTATCTGGGCGGCGAAACGCCCATTCCCTGCGTGGAATGCAATCAGTCCGTGAAATTTAAGGATCTACTGCGCACCGCGCATGATCTGGGCGCAGATTGTCTCGCAACCGGGCATTACGTCCAGCGCATGGAAAATAATGGCCGCGCAGAGCTGCACAAGGCCGCAGATCACAGCAAAGATCAAACTTACTTCTTATTTGCAACAACGCAGGAACAGCTGGATTTCCTCCGTTTTCCCTTGGGTGGTTTGAATAAAACCCAAACGCGTGAATTGGCAGAAAAATACGCGCTGCCAGTCGCACAAAAGCCGGACAGCCAGGATATTTGTTTCGTGCCAGATGGCGATTACGCCGACGTGGTGCGCCGCCACAGCCCACATGCGGCGCAGCCCGGTGCGATTGTGGATCTCTCTGGTCAAACACTCGGCCAGCATGATGGCATTATTAATTTTACCATCGGTCAGCGGCGCGGGATTGATCTGGGCGGTCTGAAAGAACCGCTTTATGTTGTGAAATTAAACGCTGCTGAAAATCAGGTGATTGTCGGCCCACGTGAAGCATTGGCGCGTGACACCGTAATGCTGCGGGATGTAAATTATCTGATGCCGGAATTATCACAGGGCGAAGAACGCCGCGTAGAGGTCAAACTGCGCTCGATGCAGCCCATGTTGCCTGCAACGCTATCCATGACAGATAATGGCGCGATGATTACGCTTGATGCCCCGCATTTCGGTATCGCCCCTGGCCAGGCCTGCGTATTTTATGAGGGTAACCGCGTTCTTGGCGGTGGCTGGATTGCCCGCACGGAATTGTCAAATATGGTGGCAACTGCTACGCAAGTGGCATGAATCCCGTCTGCATTTTAACAGCTGGCAAAGGCACCCGCATGGGGCCTTATGCTGAAATTATTAACAAGGCTTTATTGCCTTACGGCGGCAAAGCCATTCTCTCGCACATTATTGATGGCTTCCCAAAGGGCACACCATTTGTGATTGCGCTGGGCCATCGCGGACAGCAGGTGCGGGAGTATCTGGCAGCGGCGCATCCAGCCGATAACATCACCTTTGCCGAAGTGGATAATTACGACCAACCTGGCAGCGGCCCGGGTTATTCGATCTGGTGTTGCCGCGAATATTTACAAAAACCATTTTATTTTGTCGCGGCGGATACCGTGGCGGAATTTGACGCTGCGCAGATGACAGATTGCAACTGGGCAGGCGTCTCGCCCATACCGTCGGTAGATTCAAAGCGTTTTTGCAATTTCACGGTCGGTGCAAATGGCTTTATTGATAAAATTTACGACAAAGAAATTCCGCCCAAACTGGATCCTGTGCCGGCCTTTGTGGGCCTGATGTTCATCAAGGATTATCAAATTTTCTGGGATGCATTGGCGAAACCAGAAACCGTGGCAGGCGAAGTACAGATTTCTGCGGGCCTGAAGGCATTGGTGGCAAGCGGAAATCTGCGCGCACGCGAAGTGGGCTGGAAAGATTTTGGCGTGCTGGATGATTACCGCAGACTTGCAATTGATACGCAGGAATATGATTTTTCTAAAACCGATGAATTTATTTATTTTCGTGGCGGGCGAATTATCAAATTTTTTGCGGATGGGAAAATCGCGCAAAAGCGCGTGGAAAAGGCCAAACTGCGCCCGGAAATTTTCCCCGCGCCTGAAATGGTCGGCGAACAATTTTATTACTACCAGAAAATTCCCGGCGATACGGTTTATAACCAGCTCACTCCTGCGTTATTTGGAAAGCTCATCGGCTGGCTGGATGAAGCGGTCTGGCAGATCCCCGTGAAATTTGATGCCAATGAATTTGCTGTCGGCTGCCGTGATTTTTACGAGACAAAAACTTTTGCACGCCTGAAAAAATTTCAGGAAAAATATCCGCAATTTATTGAACCCAAAACCATCAATGCCGCGAAAGTTTTGCCGGTGGCAGAGCTGCTGCAGAAAATTAATTTTGATGAATTGGCGATTGGTCTGCCGCGCTTCATGCATGGCGATCTGCAGTTTGATAATGTGATTTATGACGGCACAAAATTTACCCTCATTGACTGGCGGCAGGAATTTGCGGGCCGCACCGATTACGGCGACTGGTATTATGATCTCGCTAAACTGCTGGGCGGAATTTATCTGAATTATGATTATATCAAGCGTGGGTTGATGCGCGTAGAGCATCACGGTGATGTGATGCAGTTTGACTTTGCGCGCCGCGCCAATACGTTTGCTTATCAGGAAATTCTGCGGGAATATGCGGCGGGTTATGGTCTGGACTGGAAGCGTGTGATGACGCTCACGGGTCTAATTTATCTGAATATGTCGCCGCTGCATGTTGCACCGTTTGATACGCTGCTTTATGGCCTGTCCCAGCAATTGCTCACGGAAATTTTATCATGAAACCAGATACAACTTTGGTCATATCGCTGGCAGGGCGGCCTGGCAGTTTCGGTTTCACGGTGCATAACGCCGGTTATGACGCGCTGAATTTAAATTATTTTTACAAGCCGATGGTTTGCACCGATCTGGGTGCGGCTTTGCGAGGCGTGCGCAGTCTGGGTATTCGTGGCGTTGGCCTGACGATGCCGCATAAGGTTAATGCACTGCAATATCTGGATGAAATTACGCCGCGCGCCGAGGCAACGGGCGCGGTCAATACCGTGATCAATGATGATGGAAAATTAATTGGCCATAACACAGATGTGATTGGCGCATTGGAACTGCTGAAAGATTATGCGCATTTGCCCTGGCTGGTATTGGGGGCAGGCGGGATGGCGCGCGCATTTTTACAGGCGGGCCGTGAAATTTCGCATAAAAATATGGTGTTATCTTGCCGTGATGCTGTGCAGGGCAGGGGAATTGCCGCACTGTTCGGCGCAGCGTTTTTGCCGTGGGATCAGCGTGATAAAATGGTGGGCTGTGCGCTGTTGAATGCCACGCCCATTGGCATGAAGCCGGATGACGCACAATCACCCGTCGAGGCTGCAGCAGTTGGCCATTTTGGTCTGGTGTTTGATGCCGTGCCCGATCCGGTTGAAACGAAATTGATCGCAGCAGCGCGCGCAACAAATGTGAAGGTTATCACGGGGCGCGATCTGGCACTCACGCAGGCATTTGCGCAATTTGAATTATATACCTCGCATCCTGCCCCACGTGATGTGATGACAGCGGCGGCTGCAAAACTTGGATGATGGATATTTTTAAATCTTTGTGGATAAAATTTCGTGCCCTGGGGCATTACACCCTCATTGCCGGCGGCGGATTTCTAATCGATTTAATTTTGTTTTTATTGTTTGTGCATGGTTTTTCCGTGATGCCGTTTTGGGCCAGTATGATAGGCATGCTCTGCGCGGCTAGTTTTGTCTATGCCTTTGCCACGCGCCGGATTTTTACCGCAGGTACTGGGTTTCGCTGGCATAAATGGGCAATCTATATAGCCTATGTTCTCGTGACCATGTTTATCTGGTCAGGGATTATTGCGTCATTGATTGCTTTTGGGCTATGGCCAGTGCTGGCAAAATTTGCCATTCTGCCGCTCACATTTTACACCAACTTTCTTTTCATGGGTTGGCTGCAAGAAGGAAGGATACGCTGGTATTGAGGATGGAAAAGACACTGGTTTTCTTGACGTGTTATAATTGTGCACCGCAAATCCCACGCGTTCTGGCACAATTTAAGGCGGAATATGCGGATTTATTCGATGAAATTCTGGTGATTGATAATCGTTCTACTGATGGCACACGCGAGGCAGCGATTGCGGCAGCAAAAAATATGCCGAATTATAAAATCACCGTGATGCAGAATGATGATAACATCAATCTGGGCGGGTCGCACAAAGTGGCATTTAATTATGCGAAGCAGCACGGTTATGATTATGCCATTATCCTGCACGGGGATGACCAGGGCAGCATTGATGATGTTGTTGCGCCATTGCGCTCGGGGCAGCATCGTAATGTAGATTTTTTGCTTGGCTCACGCTTTTTGCCGCAAAGTAAAACACCCGGCTATTCACCGCTGCGCATTTTTGGCAATTATGTTTTTAACCTGCTTTATACCGTGATGACAGGTAAAATGATTTACGATCTGGGCTCTGGTCTGAATGTGTTTAAGGTCTCGGCCCTGGATGAGGCGGCTTATATGCGCCTGCCGGATCGCCTGACGTTTAATTACTACCTGATTATGTGGATGATTATCGCGCGCCGGAAATTTACGTTTTTCCCGCTGGTCTGGCGTGAAGAAGATCAGATCAGCAATGCGCGGCTCAGCAAACTGGTTGAAGCTTTGGTCCGGATTGCCATCAGCTATATCATTCACGGAAAAACTCTGATCAGCCGCATGCCTGTGATTGATGGCAGCTATACTTCTACCATTCTTTATCAGCACGAGGCCCAGAAATGAAACCCAAAGCTTTTATTCTTGATGTCGATGGCGTGATGACCGATGCCAGTTTTTTTTATACGGCAGAAGGCAAGGTGCTGAAACGTTTTGGCAGTGACGATCATGATGGCTTGTCATTGCTCAAACCCTATCTGGAAATTCGTTTTGTCACCGGAGATCATCGCGGCTATCCGATTTCCGAGGCGCGCATTGTGAAGGACATGAAGA
>DPZW01000034.1 GCA_003536545.1 Rhodospirillaceae bacterium | reverse complement strand
TCACAGTAGGGCTGGATCAGGTTTTAACGCGCATCAGCGGCGATAACTGGCAGTGGACTGTGCGCAATGGCAGCAAGCCGGTGGTAAGCCAACAAGTTGAAATCAAATTTGCAGCAGATGGCTCTATACTCACTATCGATGGTTCAACTAACAAATCCAAAACAGCAACCATCAGCTGGGGAACAGACGGATCAACGCAGCAAAAATTTGATTTAGAGCAGGTCTTTAAAGATACACAGGCCAGAGAGATCAAAGCCATTCAGGTTAACTGGTTTGACGGCAAAAAAACCGCAACCAATGTGATTACACCAAGTCTGGAACTGAATAAAAATCAGGCTCTGGCAGATCCGGATTTCTTTTCCAAAGTTGTTACCCAGTCTATCAATAACCCGAATAAAGCTGTCTATAGCCCCAGTGTGAATGATCCTGATGGTCAGCCGACTGCGGTTAAAAATACCTTTGTGAAGGGCACGGGAGATACCTGGACCTGGACTGTTAAAAATGGAGCCAGCACATTGCTGGAAAAAGATGTTGATCTGACATTTAATCCAGATGGTACATTGGCAACGATTGATGGTGTGGCGGCAACGACTGCCACTGAGACACTGGATTGGGGCGCGCAGGGCACAACCAATACCACAATTAATCTTCAGGAAATCTTTGAAAAATCTACGGAGAAGTCCGAGGTTGTTCTCAAGCAGACTTTAACGCGTGTGAGTGGTGATAACTGGCAATGGCAGATTACCAAAGGAACGGATATTCTTAAAACTGAAAATATTGATTTGACGTTCAATGATGATGGCACCCTGGCAACCATTAACGGTGAATATACAACCAGCCGAGAAGCTACCCTGAATTACGGCAGTTATGTCGGCGATGTCGAGCAAAGTTTTGATCTGGGAGCTGTTTTAAAGCGTGGTGATTTCACGCAGCTAATTCGTGTCACGGACAATATCGGCGTGGATCGTAATGTGCGGATTGATTATAGCCGTACCGGCCATCCGGAAAATCGCTGGCAGGCAAAAATCTGGTACGAAGACGGCGGTAAGCTCGCTGCAACAGTCGATTTTAGATTTGACAACAATGGTAAAATTATCGGTGTTGGAAAATACGATGCTGATACCGGGAATATTGTGGGTGAAGATGGCCGACAGTCACAGAAAACTTTTGATTTTAAAATTGATTGGCAGCGCAACCAGGGTTATTCACAGTTAACTCTGGATTTTGAAAAGATTTTCAGCAATGGCTCTGTGAATATTGAATCTGGCAAAACGAAAACAGACAGTGTGGAATTAGGAAAGCGCAAGGGCGTAGACATAGACCTGGATGGCAACGTGGTTGCGACTTATGCAAAAGCTGATGGGACAGGGGATATTAAAGTCAATTTATATCGTCTGATGGTCAATACCTTTGATCAGCCTAATTTACTGCGCACGGATGAAAAAACAGGATTCTTTACTGCGGGCGCGGCAGCTGGAAATGTGAATCTCAGACCTCTGGGAACTGACAAAGACTTTTTTGGCAACGCACTTGATGGATTCGCGGGCCAGTTGGGCAAGCCGGCAAAAACCACTGAAAGTAAAACAGTGCTGGAAATTGTCGCCAATGGTTATAACCAGAATATTTTTGAACAGGCTTTGGGTGAGGAAAATATTGCGTTGCGCTATGCCGTCTATTTTAAGAATAACGCCTCTAAGATTGAGAATGTTTACAATGTCCTGGGTGATCGCGCTTTGCGGGATGTGTTCAGTACAGTTTTCAATATTCCAGAGCGCGTGGCCACACAGTCATTAGCGGCGCAGGAGGCTGTGTTTAGCCGTAAAATAGATTTCAAAAAATTCCAGGATCCCAAATTCGTAGATCAATTTATTCAGCGTTTCCTGGCGATGTCCAAAAACAGTCAGGGCACGCAGGCATCCGGCTATCAAAGCTCGCTTTTAAGCGGTGGTGATGCGGGATCATTATTGAACCTCGTCGGCCAGAACCTTAACGTTCTTACCTAGTTTTTCTTGGATGCAGCTTTATTGATACGTCGCCATTCGGCGACATTTTTTTGATGTTCGCTGTAATTTTTTCCAAACTTATGTCCACCTGTGCCATCTGCCACAAAAAACAAAAACTCGTGAGCTTCCGGATTCAGCGCAGCAGTAAGGGATGCGCGGCTGGGATTATTGATAGGGGATGGCGGCAGGCCATCATTGGTATAGGTATTGAACGCCGACGGCGTTTGCAGGTCTTTAAATGTCAGCGGTTTATCTAATTTTCCGGCCCCGTCATTCATGCCGTATGCCACTGTGGGATCGGCCTCCAGGCGCATATTCTGCGCCAGGCGATTGAGATAAACACCAGCAACGCGCGGGCGTTCCTCAGGTTTTGGCGTTTCCGCTTCAACAATGCTGGCCAGCGTGACCCATTCCTGCACGGTCTGCAGTGGATATTCTGGCGCGCGCTTTGCCCATTCAGAATTTGTGAAAGCCAGCATCGCAGATTCCATGCGCGCGATTAATTTTTCACGGCTGTCGTTGCGCGTGAAATTATACGTATCCGGCATCAGGCTACCCTCAGGCGGGATTTGCATGATCTCACCTGTCAGAAATTCATTCTCATTCAACAAGGAAACAATCTGTTTGCTGGTCAGCCCCTCGGTCACGGTAATTTTACGCGCCAATACTTCACCGCGTGCCATTTTGGAAATAACATTGAACATGGAGATTTGGGGTGCGAATTCATATTCGCCCGCCTGGAGCTTGCTTTTATTTCCTGTCATCGCAACTGCAACAGGGAACAGCCATTCGTATTTGATAATGCCGCTGGCCTGTAATGCTGCCGCTGTGCCCTTAACACCCGCACCGGGTTCGATAATGACAGCCGTTGTTTCTGCCAATGGGCCTTTGCCCATGATGGCGCGGCCGAAAAAGAATCCGCTACCACCAAATAGAATAGGGATGATCAAGGCAAAAATTAAAATGATTGGTGTGGAAACCCGGGGTGGGGTGTCCATTACTTCACAGCCCTGAAAACCAGTGATGCATTCGTGCCGCCAAAACCAAATGAATTGGACAACGCGATATCAATTTGTTTTTCACGTGCCTTCAGCGGGGCCAGGTCAATGCCCTGGCAGCTTTCTGATGGGTTGCGTAAGTTCAAAGTGGGCGGCGCAATATTGTCACGGATAGCCAGCACGCTGAAAATGGCTTCCACTGCACCGGCCGCACCCAGCATGTGGCCTACGGATGATTTGGTGGATGAAATCGTGACGTTGTTCATCGCATTGCCAAATAGCTTTTTCACTGCACCAATTTCAATTTCATCGCCCAGCGGCGTGGATGTGCCATGTGCGTTAATGTAATTCACTTGATCCGGCGAAATGCCTGCGCGCTTTAATGCTGCCTGCATGGAACGAAATCCGCCATTGCCTTCCGGGTGCGGAGCAGTGATGTGGTAGGCGTCACCAGACATGCCATAGCCAACCACTTCGGCATAAATCGTCGCGCCGCGCCGCCGCGCATGTTCATATTCTTCCAATACAACTGCGCCAGCACCTTCGCCCATCACAAAACCATCGCGGCCTTCATCATAGGGGCGTGAAGCCTCTGTGGGGGTATCATTGTAGCTGGTAGACAATGCCTTGGCGGCGGCAAATCCTGAAATTGCCAAACGGTTTACGGCTGCTTCTGCGCCGCCGGCTACCATCACATCTGCATCATCCAGTGCAATCATTCGCGCCGCATCACCAATCGCATGCGCACCGGTTGAGCAAGCGGTGACCACGGCGTGGTTCGGGCCACGGAAATCATGTTTAATCGAAACCTGACCGGAAATGAGATTGATCAGTGCGGCAGGAATGAAAAACGGCGAAATACGGCGCGGACCTTTTTCAACCAGAATTTGCGACGTTTCAAAAATTTCACCGATACCGCCGATACCCGAACCCATTAAAACGCCGGTGCGTTCTTTGGCTTCATCAGACTGTGGCACGTAGCCACTGTGCTTAATGGCGTCTTCGGCAGCGGCAATGCCATAGTGAATAAAGGTATCGTTCTTGCGCTGATCTTTTGGAGAGATAACCGCATCAATATCAAATTCACCTGGCGCAGTGCCGCGGGGAATAATACCGGCAATTTTGGCCGCAAGATCACTCACATCGAATTCAGTGATTTGCCGAATGCCGCTTTCACCGGATATCAATCGACGCCACACATGTTCGGCCCCATAACCCAGTGGGCAAACAATGCCGAGGCCAGTGATGACGACGCGTCTCATTATTTATTTTCCTGCAAATAAAACAAAGGGCAGGGGCGAATTACGCCGCCTGCGCATTTTGATTGATGAATGCAACCGCGTCACCAACGGTGCGGATTTTTTCTGCTGCATCATCCGGGATTTCAACACCAAATTCTTCTTCGAATGCCATAACCAGTTCAACGGTATCCAGGCTGTCTGCGCCCAGATCATCAATAAAGCTGGCGGCTTCAGTTACTTTTGCTTCTTCAACGCTCAAATGCTCTACAACAATCTTTTTTACGCGGGCGGAAATATCGCTCATGTTATGTCCCTTCATTGGTTAAATAAGGATCATGGATTATAACCCTGATCCCTGATTTGCCAAGCACAGG
>DPZW01000048.1:500-3011 GCA_003536545.1 Rhodospirillaceae bacterium | reverse complement strand
GTGAATTAACATATTGAAATAAAACATTTATTTAATTGAATAATTATTCAAATATATAGTTGAATTTATATTCATCTATGATATCTAGGAAGGCAAGGAGAAACCCATGAACGTTAAAGAAGCCATTCACACCCGCCGCGCCGTCAAACATTTTGATGTCGCACACATATCGTCCGATGCCGAGCAAGCTGAGTTATTTAATCTCGCACAACAAACCCCATCCTCTTTTAATATTCAGCATTGGCGCATTGTGAATGCGCGTGACCCGGAATTGCGCAAAGCATTGCGTGCGGCTGCATGGGATCAGGCGCAAGTGACAGATGCATCCATGTTATTAATCATTTGTGCGGATGTGAAAGCCTGGGAGAAAAACCCAGAGCGTTATTGGGAAAATGCACCAAAAGAAACACAGGATTTTCTCGTGCCGATGATTGGCACGTTTTATGAAGGCAAGGAACAATTGCAGCGTGATGAAGCCCTGCGTTCGGTGGGCTTCATTGCACAGACATTGATGCTCGCGGCCAAAGGGATGGGTTACGATACATCCCCCATGATTGGATTTGATGCAGCAAAAGTAGCAGAATTGATCAACCTGCCACCAGATCACGTCATTGGCATGATGCTGGCGGTTGGCAAAGCCGCAAAGCCCGCACAGCCCAAAGGCGGGATCTTGCCGCGCAGTGCGGTTGTGGTGGATAATCGATTCTAATGGGACGCAAATTATCCTTTTGCAAAAATGACGCGCTGGGCATGGCGGCAAAATTGCTCAGTGCGAAAGGCTATGAAAAAACCTGTATGCGCGATGTTTCAGACGCCATGCAAATTCCCGTAGCCTCGCTGTATCACAGTTTCGGCGACAAGCAACAATTGCTGCAATCCGTGCTGGATCATTATTACGACAATCAAATGAAGCCACAGATGGCAGCATTGGCAGGAGCAGAGAATTCCTATGACGCCATTCATGATTATTTCACGCAAATGATCCGCCAAGCAAAATCCTGTGAAGGGCAGGCAGGCTGCATCATGCTGCATGCGGCCAGCGAATTGGGCACAGATGTGCCACCTGCTGCAACTTCAGCCAAAAAAATGTTGGCCTATGCCAAGGAACAATTTGCTGCTGCCATCACGCGCGGCCAGGAAAATAATCAAATTACCCGCGCGCAGAATGTGGAGTTTTTAAGCGCATATTTGGTCGCTCAGGTCATAGCGTTGAATGCCTGGCTGCGCATGGATGCCAGTGAAACACAATTGGTCAAGTATGTAGATCAGGCACTGTCTTTAATTCGCACGTAGCACATCTCTAATTTATCCTATAGTAAAAGCTTACTTTTAACTTTAGACTAGCTATATGGCCAACTTAATTATCACGATCATATCTATTGCATTGGTGGCAATCGCTGCAATCATGGGTGCATATTATGGTGGTGCAGCTTACTTGGAGGGACAAGCCAAGGCCCGGGCGGCAAGTTTTATTTCGCAGGGTGAGCAGATTGCAAATGCCTGGCGTGCCTGGTCAGTTGATCGGGGTGGTACAACGGCTTTACCTGACTATGATTGGACAGATGGTTCCTCAGATCTGGTTCCTGCGTATCTGACGGCAATACCAATCATTCCCACGCCGGATTATGAAAGTTGGCGCCCTCGAGATGTAGCCAATCAAACTCCTCCCTATGTGAATATGAGATTTGTCCGTGCGCGTACAAGTGCAGAGGTTTGTTTGCAAATTGCCCGAATGGCTGGTCATACCACTATCCAAGATTTCCATTACATAGGTAGCGGTGGTGGTGATCCACGCTATGCGGTGATGAGTCAGCCTTTTGATTGTCGTCAGGATACGGGAAATACCGATGAAGCTACCCGTTATCATGTTGTTTACTGGGCTTTTTAAGCCACATCACACATCGCGGCATCTTCATCCCAGGCTTCGGCCAGATTGCGCGCGCGCGCCAGATTTTCCTGTGTTAATGTTTCGGCTGTGGGCCCCCAGGCGACGGCCCTGCGGGCGAGTAAAATGGTGTCGCCAAAATGTGCGCGGATTTGTTCGATATCATGCAACACCGCAATGATGGTTTTTCCCTGTGCATGAAAATCCTGCAGCAGAGATAATAACAACTGCGTGGTGCGTGTATCCACCGCGTTAAAGGGCTCATCCAATAATAACACCTGCGCGTTTTGCACTATCATACGCGCGAATAATAGCCGCTGCATTTGTCCAGCTGACAATGTGTTGATCTGGCGATTTTTAAATCCGGCCAAATCTACAGCAGCCAGCGCGTTATCTGCCGCATGCATCTGCGCATGATCAATATGCCCAAAGCCGCCGCAGTCATGCCAGAAACCTGCCAGCACAAAATCAGAAACCGTAATGGGAAACTGCATTTCCAGATTGGGACGTTGCGGCAAATAGGCAATATCACAACGTTGAATTTTATCAGCCCAGATAATTTTACCCCCCGCAACGGGATGCAATCCCGCCAATGCCCGCAGCAGTGTAGATTTTCCTGCACCGTT
>DPZW01000048.1:0-306 GCA_003536545.1 Rhodospirillaceae bacterium | reverse complement strand
AGTGTAGATTTTCCTGCACCGTTTGGTCCCATGATGGCCAATGTTTGACCTGCTGCCACATTACCAGACAAATGATGTACCGCCGGATGCCGCTGGTAGGTAAGCGTCAGATTAGAAAGCGTGAGCAGAGTCATTTAACAATGACCCATACCCATAGCCACAGCGGCGCCAGCACGGCTGCGACGGTTGCCACGCGCTGCCAGATCGAAAGTGCCATCAAGGAAGGGAATTTCATCCCCCCATCAATAGGGAATAATTGTCATTTGGGCAAGTTTACGCCCTTGCATCAGCGGCTTGGGGGTCACA